>SLAK01000153.1 GCA_007126855.1 Dehalococcoidia bacterium
GAACCCATGATGCGGATGTCGTTGGCGATTTTGATCAGGCTGATGGCGAGCGTCTTCAGCTCGCCGCTCGCTTCCACCGCCGCATCGATTGTGCTCTGTGCCTGGAAATGATTGCTGGTCTCGCGAACCTCCACGCCCGTGTATTCGGAGACGTACTTCAGCGTGCGGCCGGCGAACTCGGGATGCGTATTCACGCCGGTGCCGACGGCCGTGCCGCCAAGAGCCACTTCGCGGAGCGCGTCGGCCGCGCTGCTCACCCGCCGGCGACCCCGGTCGATCTGCCCGGCATAGCCCAGAAACTCCTGGCCGAGCCGGATTGGCGTAGCATCCATCAGGTGGGTGCGACCGGTCTTCACCACGCCGTCGAATTCGGTCGCTTTTGAGCGAAGGGTGGCCTCGAGCTTCTCGAGCACGGGGATAAGCTTCTTCTCGATCGCGATGATGACCGACAGATGCAGCGATGTCGGGATCGTGTCATTCGACGATTGGCCGCGGTTCACGTGGTCGTTCGGGTGTATCGGGTCGTAGTGGCCCTTGGGGCCGCCGCCGAGGATTTCGTTGGCCCGGTTGGCCAGCACTTCGTTCACGTTCATATTCGTCGACGTGCCCGAACCGGTCTGGAACACTTCGACCACGAACTGGTCATCGAACTTGCCGTCCAGCACTTCGTCGGCAGCCTGGACGATCGCATCAGCACGTTCCGGCGACACCAGGCCGAGGTCTTTGTTCGCGAGCGCGGCGCTGCGCTTCACGATGGTGTGGGCCCGGATGAAGTCCAGCGGCATGAGGATGCCGCTCACCGGGAAGTTGTCGACGGCGCGCTTCGTGTCGATGCCGTAGTACGCGTCGGCCGGGACTTCGTAGGGGCCGATGGCGTCGTGTTCAGTTCGGGTGGCAGGTGAGCTGGTCATGGTAGCGATTGTAGCGTCCCGAAGGTTGGGAGCACGCTTCGTGGCCTGTTCACCGTGGCGACGCGGGCGGGCGCAGTGAACTTTGTCGCTGCCCGGCCCGGCCAGTATCGTCTCACGATAGCCCACGAACCCGGGAGCGCTCATGAGCCAGCAGCAAACGCACACCCCGGAGCTCATCGGCCGGGTGACGCGTGCGGCTGTCCGGCCGCGCCCGGTATGGAGTTCGGGCTCGGCGTTTCTCATTGCAGCGGTCGCGGGCGTGGTCGGACTGGGGGCCATCTGGCGGTTCCCGTACCTGGTTGGGGAGCATGGGGGCGGTTCCTTCGTCTTCGCCTACCTCGTATGCATTGCGCTCATCGCGGTACCGCTGGCGGTGCTGGAGGCGTCGGCGGGACATAGTGCGGAACAGTCCCCCGTCGGTCTCTTCCGCAGCCTTGCCGGGCGCGCCGGGGCGCTGTTCGGCTGGGCGCCCGTGTTCGTCATGGTCGCGCTGATGAGCTACTACTTCGTCATCACCGGCTGGACCATGGGCTACGCAGGGGACTCCCTGGCCGGCCGCGTGCGCCCCTTCGAAGACTTCACCGGTGGCTATCTCTCGCTCTGGATGCTCTTCGCCGTCGGGGTGCTCGCCTATCTGGTGTTGTTGCGCGGCGTTGGCGCGCTGGAGCGCGTCAGCCGCTACCTGGTTGGCCTGCTCGCCATGGCGGTGTTCGCGCTGGCTGGCTATGCATTGACGCTCGAGGGCGCGGGCGACGGCCTGCGCTTCCTGACCACCATCGAAGGCGAATACCTGTTCAGCGGCTCGACATGGCGGGCTGCGGCGGGCCAGGCCTTTTACCAGATGGGCATCGGCCAGGGCTTTCTGATCGCTTATGGTAGCTACAGCCCGACCGGGCTCAACCTAGTGCGGGCAACCGGCGTCCTTGCAACCGCGAACGTGGTCGTTGCGATCACGTCAGCGGTGATGATTTTCCCCATTGTGTTCACCTTCGGCATTAGCCCCGCAGCCGGTGCGCAGCTCGCCTTCACTGCATTCCCTGCCGTTTTGGACGATCTTCCCGCTGGGGCGCTGGTTGGCGTCGTGTTCTTCGGCCTGCTGTTCATCGCGGCCTTCACTTCGTGCCTGGGCGGAGCCGCCGTCGCCATTGCTTCCGTCCGGGATGAACTCCATTTGCGAGCGCAACCGGCGGCGCTGCTGGTGGTCGCTGTCATTGTCGTGCTCGGGATTCCCTCGGCGTTGAGTTACACGCCCTTCGACCTCCAGGCGGGCGGGCAGCCGTTCCTTGATGCGATCGACACCCTTACCGGGTCGGGTATCGTCATCGCCGTCGGCCTGATCGGCTCCTCGCTCATTGCCTGGCTCATGCCAAGGCGGCGGCTGGGGCTGGCCATGCGCATGCGGCGGCGCCGGCTGGGCCGCTACTTGATCATCGACAGCCGGTGGTTTGTTTTCTATGGGCGCACCCTGGCGGCCGCCGGCGTGGCAATCCTGGTGATTTCATTCTTCGTCTAAGTCCCGGCTGATACAGTGATGCAGGCATGAAGCTTGGAAAGCGTCTCCGGCGAAGCGCCGAACTGGACGGATCACTTCGCACCCCGGGACTGCTCGCGGCCGGCGCCGGCGCAGTCACCGTCGCAGCAACAGTTGCGGGGCTTGGCATCCGCGCATTGCGGGCACGGCCCGCGCGGGAGACGGCAGAAACGCTCGCGGCCTTCACGGCGGCGTCCGTGGCGAACGCGGCGCGCGGGCATGTCATCGAGGCAGCGGTGACGTCACATGGTGACGATGCGACTGGGAATATCCAGTCGGCCGCGCGCGACACCATCAGCCAGGCCGCCCACGCCGGCGCGGACGTTGTCGCAGCAGCGATTGGCGCCATACAGGGAGCCCGCACCGCGGCCCGGGAGGCCTCGGTCGAATACACGGCGGCCGTCCGCGCGGCAGTCGCCGGCATCCGGGAAGGCGCACGCGCGATCAGCCCGGCCGCCGACGCACGCGTAGTCGAGGCGCTGCGGCACGCCGAAGGCATCGATGCACGCAACATCCATTGAGCTGGCGGGCTGGAACGGCGGACGCTTCGTTCATTGACCATTTCGGATAATTCCCTGACCGAGGCGGTTTCCTGCCTGTGCGTAAAGACATGGGATAGGTGTGCGCCGCTGCCTGGCGCCATTTTGCAGTCCGCTAACAAAAGGCTGGTAACTTCAAGGTAGCGAATACTGAGGGTGTCACTTGCCGGCGCCGCAGCCGCTCTCTCGCCCCGGGGGCACGTCCCAATTTGCTGCGCATCCTTCAGCCACACTAGTGGAGGTGGCGCTGGAACGCGGCCAGGGTCAGGTGGATATGACGATACAGGTGGAGGCTGGGATGGCCGGGAGGCACACGCGCTGCTAGGCAACGTTTCTTCATCCCGCTTCAATAATCACCGCTTTCCAGCCGCGTTCTTTGGGACGCGTATTCTCAGCCAGGCGGGCCAGGGCGTGTTTGTTGCCGGTCTGCTGTTGCTGGCTGGCACGCAGGGCTCCGCTGCGATCGGGCTGAGCAGTCTCTTCGTGGCCATGATGGTGGGCTCCATCCTCCTGGGCCTGCCCGGCGGAGCGCTTGCCGACCGGCTCGGAGCAGGGCGCGCGCTCGTTTTGGGCGCAATCGGACGTACGCTGGTGATCGCTGTGGCGCTTGGAACGGCTGGACAGCCACACGCGCTCCCAATCATCGCCTTCGCCTATTCCGCGATCTCCCAGCTTTATACGCCTGCAGAGCTGGCGCTGGTGCGGACTGTTGCCCCACACCGGCCAGCCGGCGCTCATACTTTGCTGGTTGCATTGCAGCACGCGGGCCAGGGCATCGGGATTCTTGTGCTTGCACCGGCGGCGTTCTTTTTGGGCGGTGCGGAAGCCATGATCGGCGCCGGCCTTGTCACCTGGATTGGTGTGAGTGGTCTCGCAATGCTTATCGCCAGGTCCGGGTTGCTGGCGCAGCCGGTCGGTACCATGCGTCGCGCGGTCAACTTCGCGGGGACATTCCGCTATTTCACTCAAGACCCGCATGCGGCGTATGCAGCGCCGGTGATCGCATTCTCGGAAATGGCCGCCAAGGCCACTATCATTGCTCTTCCGCTCTATCTCGCGCACGACCTGCGGCTGGATGCGCTCGAGCCGGCGGCGATCCTCATCCCCGGTGCGGTGGGCGCTTTGCTTGGACTTGTGTGGGCCGGGCGAGTGCTCCACTTGCAGCTCGCGCCACAGGCGATGCGGCTGACACTCGCGGGCACGGCAGTCTCGGCGGTCGCGCTGGCAGGGCTGGGGAACGGCATCGCCTTCTTAAGCGGTGTGGCCGATCTCGGGCCGATCGGGTACTTCCAGAACGCGATCCACCTGAGCGTCGCCGTTGCCCTTCCGGTCGCGCTGTTGCTGGGTATGTGCTTCATCGTCGCGCCCATCGCCGCGAGCACGGTGCTTACGGCCACTGCTCCCCCGGGGGAGCAGGGCCGGGTCTTTGCCACACAGGGCATGCTCACCGACGTGCTCGCTATCGTCCCGCTCGTGATCGCCGGAGTAGGCGCCGAGCTGGCCGGGGCGCGTGCGACCTTCCTCTTCCTCGGCGCACTGGGCGCGGCGCTATTCGTCGGCCTCGAGATGGTGAGGATGCGCAAAGCCGACGCTGTCCCACTACGCCCCAGGCTTGAAGGAGCCGCCGGGCAGGCTACCGAAGCATGACCTCGGCACGGCGGGCGCGGGGCCCGTCGAACTCACAAAAATAAATGCCCTGCCAGGTACCCAGTCGCATCCGGCCGTCAACAAACGGTATAGTCACCGCGTTTCCAACCAGCGAGGCCTTGATGTGCGCATCGCTGTTGCCTTCTGCGTGGCGAAACTCGCCCGATTCCGGGATGAGCTTCTTCAGCCAGAACAGCATGTCCCGTTGCACGTCCCGGTC
>SLAK01000444.1 GCA_007126855.1 Dehalococcoidia bacterium
ATGATCGGCTCATCATCGTCGCTTGCTGCGTCATCCTCGCCGTGCGTGTCCTCGGCATAGGCTGCCGGGGCGCGCTCTTCCGGCGCTTCCACGAGCATGACGGTGATGTGGCGAAGGTGGCGCACGCGGCGGTAGAGGTCCTGCAATGCCTGGATGCCCGGCAGGCTGAGGATGCCGCGCAACAGATCTTCGTCGGTTGTTTCCAGGGCGACGGTCGAGAGCATGAGGATGCGGTCGCCCGGTCGCAGGTCGATGCGCGTGAACTGCGGGTCTGCCGTATCGGCCGAGCCAATGGGCGCTGCGTGATCGTCGCCGGGCGTGTAGACGGTTGCCTGGCCGCCGTGGAGGTGCAGGGCAAGGGCCGGCCCGGCCTGCGCCAGGACCGCATAGTCGCCCTTGCGCGCGAAGCAGCTCATGCCGAGGCTGACGCGATGCTGTGCGACGCTCTTGCGGTTCCAGTCGTGGACGTTGCGGCTGGCGTCGGCGACGACCCGGCGGAGCGCGCCGGTGAGGCTCATATCGAGGTCGGCCCAGCGCTGGCCGGCGCTGGAGACCACGTGCGCGGCGAAGTCTTCGCCGGCGGGCGTGGTGCCCTCTGCGACGAGGAAGAGCTCTGCCTGCTCGCTGGCCGGGCCCCGGTTGCGGAAGACTCCCGCGTTCGGGCCCCGGTCGACCGGTTCGTGGTCGACAATGCCAAATTGGCCGACCTGCAGAGGTTCGGTCATAAGCGTGACCGTCCTCCTTGCCGCCTCGAAATGCACACGGGGACAGGGACATCCCGTGCCGGCGCCTGCTACAGGACGCCCACCCCGCTAGCTACGGGACACGGCAGACTATAGCACCGCCTAATGCACTGAACCATCAAATCGGAAGGCTCGATAGCGGGGTTTGCCCGGATTTTGCATTGTGTTCACAATCACGATCTTATCGTCAACTAACCCGGGCCGTTTAGTCCACGAAAGCTCTCCAAAGGAGACTGGTGACATAAAAATGGCGCATACATGCCGCAGGCGCGGCGGATTACAGTATCAGATTTGTGCTCGCAAATGCCGTCATGCCGGGGCCGGCTATCGGCCGTGACAGCCGCCGCGCCGGATCGATGTTCAACAGATGCAGGAAGTGAAGGGCATGCTGCGCCGCGGAGGTCCCCTATTCGCCGCCGCCCGGCACCGGCACCGGTGCGGCGGCCTTCAACGGCTCCGGATTGGCCGCCCGCAGGCGCGGCGCCCGCAGGATGACCAGCGCCGCGACTGCCAGCGTGAGCCAGCCCATCGCCGGGACGACGAACTCCAGCGAGAGCGCCTGGCCGAGGAAACCGATCGGCGCCGCGGCCATCATCGACAGGCCCATGGTGAGCGGGAACAGCCCCATCACCCGCCCGCGCATCTCCTCGCTCGTGACGTGCTGGCTGATCGACGAAGCGCTGACCATGGTGGCGATCATCGTCACGCCCAGGCCAAAGTTCGCTACCGCTGTGAGCGGCACGAAACGCGAATGGCCGAAGATAACGACGAAGCCGGCGAAGGCCATTACCGCGATGCACAGCGTGATGCCCCGGCGGGTCAGGTCGTTCCGTCGCGTGAGGAAGACGGACGCAGTGATGGCGCCGAAGCCCCAGGTCATCGCGATGAGGCCGAACTGGAACTCGCTCAGGCCAAGGACTGACGTCATCCACACCGGTCCAAGCTGAGCCACGCCCGGCATGGCGAGCACTTGCATGGTGAGCACAACGGTGATGACCGCGAAGATGATGGCATCGTGGCGGATGTACCGGATGCCGCCGGCAACGTTCTGGAAGACGTTCTCGGCGCGGTTGGCCTGGCCCCTGCTGGTGAAGCGCAGCGATGCGACGGCCGGGAGGATGAGCGCCCAGACGGCGAGCGTCCCGGCATACACCGGCCCGGGGTCGAAGACACTGTTGAGGAAGCCGACCAGCGGCAGCGTGAACGGGATCGCGAGCTGCATCGCCGTCATGTTCAGGCTAATGGCGCTGCTCAGCCGTTCCATGCCGACAATCGATGGCATGCTTGCCTGGCGGGTGGGCAGGTCGATCGCGAAGGTGCACGACACCAGGAAGGTGACGGCCAGCATGGGGATGATGGTGGCCTCGCCCATGGGGCGGGTGAGCATGAGCCCCGCAATAGCCGCGTTCAGCGTGAGCGCCAGACACTGGTTGATGAAGAGCACCCGGCGCCGCTCGTAGCGGTCGGCGATCGCGCCGCCGATGAGCCCGAAAAGCAGCATGGCCATACCCCGGCTGCCGGCGATGAGCCCGACATAGAGCACCTCGCGCTCTTCGTAGTGGTGCTGCACCCAGAAGATCTGCGTGATGAACTGGAGCGGCAGGGCGAGCTGCACGAAGAGCGTGCCCATGATCAGCAGCCGGAAGTCGCGCAATGCGAGCGGCGCCAATGATTGGCGCTTTTCGAAGAATCCCGGCTCGGCCATTAGGCGAGTATGCCGCGCGGAGCAGTGTGCAACCAGCGGGGGCGGCTCGCGCCTTTCGACCGGGGCCGGATCAGTGCTCGCAGGTTATCTGCATGCCGGTGCCCAGCCCGTCCAGCGAAACATCGAAGTCGTAGACGGCGACCGGCCTGCGAACATGCGCGGTTTCGGAGAGCACGCGCCCATCGCGGTCGACGATCGTGCTATGCGCACCCAGCAGGAGCCCCGATTCGGGGTCGAAGGCGACGACGCGGCTGGTATGTCCGCCGTTATCGAGCTCCGCGACAAGGCTCCAGACTTCAGCGTCTGCGATGCCGGCTCCGATGCGCTGGAGCGGCGTGGGGCGTTCGTCCGGCAGCGCGGGCGCCTCGAAGGGAAGGCTGCCGCCGGGCCGGTACCCCTCCGCGCGCAGGGACGGTATGTCCACGAACCATGGCAGCCGCTCCACCATGCGGTCGGGAGAGAGCGTGGAATCGGCCGGGCCGCAGCCGTCCAGCGACGTGAAGTGCGCCAAACCGAAGCCTGCGCCGGGTGGCGCGGTCCGTCTCGCGATCTCGATCGGTACCCCGTCGGTTGGGACGCGCAGCAGCGATTCGGTGACCAACTCCCGCTCCCTGGGCGCACGGGATGGCGTGTCCCATGCCTGGTAGGTGTACGAATGGGTGATGGTGTACACGGCACGGTTGGCGAGCAGTGCAGGACGGTGATAGAGGAACGGCGCCGGGCCCGGCAGGGAGATGCTGACCTGCCTGGCGCCAGCCACGCCCCCGCCGGGCGCCCAGGTGGGGACAGGCGTCGGCGCTGGCGTCGGCGTGGCCGGCCCGGCCACGGCATCGGCCGGGACAGCCGGGGGTCCGTCCTCGGTGGAGACCTGCCCGCTGAGGACAACGGCGGCGGCAAGAGCGAACACGGCGGCAGCAGCGGCGATGGAGAGTCGTGTCAACCGGAAAGCCGGAGCAGGCCGGGGTTGTTCTGCCGTTGCCGCCGGGTGTTGGCCGTGTTGGAGGTACCAGCGCGCCAGTTCGACCCGGTTGTGGCAACCGAGCTTTTCCAGCGCACGGTGAACGTGGGAGTTCACCGTGCTGACCTGGATCGTGAGCCGCTCGGCGATCGCCGCATTGGATAAGCCCTGGGCTACCAGCGCAACGATCTCCGCTTCGCGGTCCGTGAGGGCGTCCTGGCGCCGCTCAGTCATCATCGCAGGCTACCATGCCCGTCCGGGGGATCCGGAGGTGCCTCTGCAAACCGCGGCTCAGACGTATGCAGTGGCGAGGCGCAACAAACTGTGAGTAGCTGGGCCATAATCCCTCCCGGTTCCCACCAGGATTTCGTGCCCATCGTGCATCGCGAGCAAGGGGGATGCATCCATACAACTGTTGAACTTCGGCGCCGAGCATCGGCCGCTTCCTAAGATTCGCGATAGCGCCATCTCCCACGCGCCGGTATCGTGCGGCGCAAACCACAAGCGGGAGGGAGCGATATGCGCTTCAGCTTCTGGCCGGGCCCCAACAACACCTGGGCCGATACCCTCGAACTCGTCCGCCACGCCGAATCCACCGGCTGGGACGGCGCCTGGTTCGCCGACCACTTCATGCCGAACACCCCGGAAGCCGCCGGCCCCACGAGCGAATGCTGGACCACGCTCGCCGGGCTGGCCGCCGCCGTGCCCCGCATCCGCCTGGGCGCGCTCGTCTCGGGCAACACCTACCGCCACCCGGCCGTGCTGGCGAACATCGCGGCCACCGCGGACAACATCAGCGGCGGGCGCATCGTGCTCGGCCTTGGCGCGGGATGGCAGGAAAACGAACACCAGAAATACGGCATCCCCTTCTACACGCTCAAGGAGCGCATGGACCGCTTCGACGAAGCCTGCCAGGTGGTCACCGGGCTGCTGAACAACGAGCGCGCCACCTTCCAGGGCCGCTTCTACCAGCTTGACGATGCGCCGCTCGACCCGAAGCCGGTGCAGCAGCCGTTGCCGCTGCTCGTCGGTGGCGGCGGCGAGAAGCGTACCCTGCGGATTGCCGCGAAGTATGCGAACGAATGGAACGTCTGGGGCACGCCGGAGGTGCTGAAGCACAAGATGGGCGTGCTCGACCAGCATTGCGCTGACATTGGCCGCGACCCGGCCCAGATCGAGCGCTCCGCGCAGGCGCTCATCTTCCTCACCGACGACCCTGCGGTGAAGGAGCGTGCGGCCGGCGGCGGCCGCGCGGCCATCGCCGGCACCCCGGGTGAGGTCCGCGCGGTCATCGAGCAGTTCCGCGATATCGGCCTCAACGAATTCATCGTCCCGGACTTCACCCTCGGCCGCTCCGTCGACCAGAAGAAGACGGCGATGGACACCTTCATCAGCGAGGTGGCGAAGGGCCTGCGGTAGCGACGCGCCG
>SLAK01000250.1 GCA_007126855.1 Dehalococcoidia bacterium
CGGCCCAGCGTGACCGCCCTGCGTGAAGCCGCTGAGCAGTTCGGCCGCGTCGTCTATGCCCGCGCCTACGCCGACTGGGGCGACAGCGCCCACGCCGGCGATCCGTCCAAGCTCTATGTGGCCGGCCTCGAACCCGTCTACGTGCTCGCCAAACGCTATACCGACGCCGCCGGCGAGACCCGCATCAAGAACTCCGTCGACGTGAAGCTCGCCGCCGATTGCGTCGAGGCCAGCCACCAGTTCCCGAATGTCGGCACCTACATCATCGTCTCCGGCGATAACGATTTCGTGCACATCGTTAATGCGCTCCGCCCGCGCGGGAAGCGAGTCGTCATCATCGGCGTGAGCTGGACCACCGCTGCCCACCTCACCGAACAGGCGGACGTCGTCCTCTATTACGACCTGGATATCGAACCCTTCGGCGAGCACGCGGAGGCTCGCACCCGGCCCGACGGTGCCGAACCGGTCAAGAAGGTCGAACCCGCGGTCGCCGCTGCTGCGGACGAAGCCATCAGCCAGATGAACAATAAGAACGGCGCCGAGACCGACCGCCGCAAGACCGCCGAAGCCATCGCGCTCGCCCTGCAAATCACCAGGGAAAACCGCGAAGCCGGCAAGCTCTTCACCGTGTCCCTCCTCGGCCAGGAGCTCCAAAAACGCATGCGTCCGGCCGACTTCCAGCAGGTCGGTAAGGGAAAGGCCCTGGCATATGCCCGTGCCCTCGAACGCGCCGGCAAAGTCAAGATCGTGACCCACGACTTCGTGGACCACCTCTACCTCCCCGGCGAACCCACCGAGATGCTGGTGTCCGCGACCGCCGTCGATACCGCGCCTCGACCCAGCTACGACTACGCCGGCTTTGTCTACCAGGACCTGCCGGCCGAGAAGCGTGAGGCACTCATCCAGGCGCTCAGCGACGAACGCAATAAGCCCGGCAGCGACTGGCTTACCTTCTCGCGCATGGTCCAGGCCGCGCGTACCGCCGTCGACCGCGACGACCAGTCGCTGAAAAACCTGGTCAATAGCATGATCAACGTCGGCGTCATCAGCCGCGACCAGACCCGCTCCGGCCGCGACCCCGACTCTGGAAAAACCTTTACCTATGCAACCTTCACGCTCGACTATCAGCATCCCGACGTGCGCCGGACGCTGAAGCTCGGATGACCCGGTGACAGTCTCTCAGGAAGCGGGGCGAAGCACCCCACGCACCGCCCGCCGCACGCGCTCCGCAACGTCATCGACGAGTGGTCGATCGAACCCCGCGACAAAGAATGCCGCAGGATAGCTATCAGCACCGGCGGTCACGATGGGGTTAAATGACGAAGCCGTCCGCGTAACAGCGCCATCGGTCCAGACGGTGATCTTGGTACCGGTTGGTTCCGAGGCTAGCAATTCCGTTACCTGGAGAGCGATGTGTTCATGGTCCATTGCCAGCCCCCGGTGCCCGCCCGTAGCGATCTATGGACGGATTCTATACCAAAATGCGAGCGGCCGGGGGGACTTCACACAGTATTGCAACGCCCGCCATCCCCAAAAACGTTAAGAAACCGGGCAGAAAGCGACCGGTGCGCCCGCTTTGCTTAGTATTGAGCTGAGCACGCAAGAAGCGGAGAAATCCGCCAGGAAACTGAGCCCCCGGCTGCGGGAAAGCGGAGCAGCCGCCGGGCACGAGGCCAGCCTGTGAGTACCGCCGCGACCGATATCGACCAGCTTTGCATCAACACCATCCGTACCCTGGCTATAGACGCCGTCGAGCAGGCGAAGAGCGGCCACCCCGGCGCCCCCATGGGCATGGCGCCCATGGCCTACACCCTCTGGACCAGGTTCCTGCGGCACAACCCGAAAAACCCCGCCTGGCCCGACCGCGACCGCTTTGTCCTCTCGGCCGGCCACGCTTCGATGCTCCACTACGCGCTGCTCCACCTCACCGGCTACGACCTGGGCCTCGACGAGATCAAGAACTTCCGCCAGTGGGGAAGCGCAACCCCCGGCCATCCCGAAGCTGGCCATACCCCGGGCATCGAAGTGACCACCGGCCCCCTGGGCGCCGGCTTCTCCATGGCCGTCGGTCTGGCGCTGGCCGAACGCTGGCTTGCCGCCCGCTTCAATCGCCCCGGCCACACCATCGTCGACCACTACACCTATGGCATCTGCAGCGACGGCGACCTCATGGAGGGCGTCTCCGCGGAAGCCGCATCCCTGGCCGGCACCCTTGGCCTCGGCAAGCTCATCTTCCTGTACGACGACAACGGCATCACCATCGACGGCGAAACCGACCTCACCTTCCGTGAAGACGTCGGCATGCGCTTCCGCGCCTATGGCTGGCAGGTCGAAGAAGTCGACGGGAAGGACCTGGACATGGTCAGCAAGGCCATCCAGGCCGCGCAGGAAGACAGCTTCCGGCCCTCGCTCATCATCGCCCACACCCAGATTGGCGAAGGCAGCCCGAACAAGGTCGGCTCTCCCTCCGCGCACGGCTCTCCCCTTGGCGCCGACGAGGTGAAACTCACCAAAGAAGCTCTCGGCTGGCCTCAGGAGCCCCCCTTCCTGGTCCCGCCCGAAGCGCGCCAGGTCTTCGAGCGCGCCCTCGAACAGGGCCCCGCCGAGGAAGCCGAATGGCAACGCCACTTCGAAGCCTACGCGAAGGAGTACCCCGAGCTCGCCGATGAGTGGCGCCGCGGTTTACTTGGCATGCTGCCCGAAGGATGGAAGGCCGCCCTGCCTCGCTTCGAGCTTGGCGAGGAAATCGAAACCCGCAAAGCCTCGGGCAAAGCGCTCAACGCCCTTGCCCCGCTCATCCCGAACCTCGTCGGCGGCTCTTCCGACCTCGCCGCCTCCAACAACACCAACCTCGACGACTCCCCGGTGCTCAGCGAGGAAGAGCCCGCCGGGCGCAATATCCACTTTGGCGTCCGCGAGCACGCCATGGCCGGCATTCTCAACGGCCTCGCCCGGCACGGCGGCATCCTGCCTTTTGGCGGCACCTTCCTCACCTTCTCCGATTACATGCGCCCCGCGCTGCGGTTGGGCGCCATGATGCGGTCCAAAGCCGCCTTCGTCTTCACCCACGACAGCATCGGCCTCGGCGAAGATGGGCCCACGCACCAGCCGATCGAGCACCTGGCGTCCCTCCGCGCCATGCCCGGCCTCTCGCTTATCCGGCCCGCCGACGCCAACGAAACAATCGGCGCCTGGGCCGTTGCGCTGGAACAGGATGGCCCCACCGCCCTCGCGCTCACCCGGCAGAAAGTCCCGGTGCTTACCGACCACGAAACGGCTATGGAAGGCGTCTCCTGCGGCGCCTACATCCTCGCCGATACGGACGGTGAGCCCGATGTCATCCTCATCGCCACCGGCTCCGAGGTGCAGATCGCCATCGAGGCCCGCGAGCTGCTCTCCAGCGACGGGATCGCTGCGCGTGTGGTGAGCATGCCGAGCTGGGATCGCTTCGAGGCCCAGACCCACGCATACCGCGAGTCTGTCCTGCCCCACACCGTGCGGGCACGCGTCGCCGTCGAAGCGGCGGCTTCCTTCGGCTGGCACCGGTGGGTTGGCACGGAAGGCGAGATCGTCGGCGTGGACCGCTTCGGCGCATCGGCCCCCTACAGGGTCATCTACGAAGAACTCGGCATCCGCGCCGACCGCGTGGCAGCAGCAGCGCGCGTCAGCATCGCGCGCGTGAAGGGAGAGCAGTAGTGCGTGTCGCAGTGGCCTGCGACCATGCAGGCTTCCCGCTCAAAGCGGTTGTCGTCGCCGAACTCAAAGCTGCCGGCCACGATGTGGTCGACCTTGGCACACACGACGACTCCGCGGTCGACTACCCGGACTTCGCGAAAGCGCTCGGGGAGCAGATATCCGGCGGCGCCGCCGAGCGCGGCGTACTGCTGTGTGGCAGCGGCGTCGGCGCATCCGTCGCCGCGAACAAAGTGCCCGGCGTGCGCGCCGCCATGTGCCACGACACCTTTTCAGCACGCCAGGGTGTGGAGGACGATGATATGAACGTGCTCTGCCTGGGCGCTCGTATCATCGGCCCCGAACTTGCGAAGGAAGTCGTCCGCGCCTTCGAACGAGCGCAGTTCTCCGACCTCGAACGCCACCAGCGCCGGCTGAACAAAGTCCTGGCGATCGAAGCAGAGTACACCTGCAAAGGAGCCTCCCCGGATGACTAGCGCCACCCGCCGCATGCTCGCCGAAGGTCAGAGCCCCTGGTTCGACTACATCAGCCGCGACCTGCTGGATAGCGGCGAACTCGCCCGCATGGTCCGGGACGAGGAGATCACCGGGGTCACCAGCAACCCTACGATCTTCGAGAAGGCTGTCTCCAGCTCCGATCGCTACACGGCGTCGATCAACCAGGCCGCCGCCGATGGCGTGACCGACCCTTATGAGGGCTTCGTTCGCCTCGCCGCAGCCGACATCCGCCGCGCCTGCGAGACGCTCCTGCCTGTCCACGAACGAACCCGTGGCGCCGACGGCCTCGTTTCGCTCGAAATCCCCCCCGGCCTCGAGCGCGACATCCATGCGACTGTCGCCGAGGCCCGGCGGCTGGCAGCGCTCGTCGGCCAGCCGAACGTCATGATCAAAGCCCCGGGCACCCCAGAAGGCGTGGCCGCCCTGGAAGAGCTCATCTTTGCCGGCATCAACGTTAACCAGACGCTGCTCTTTGATACTGCGGTCTATGAACAGTCGGCCAGCGCGTACATTCGCGGCCTCGAGCGGCGTGCGGAAGCCGGCCTCCCCGTCGATAGGCCAGCCAGCGTGGCGTCCTTCTTCGTTTCTCGCGTCGACACCGCCGTCGACCCCCTCCTCCCGGACGACTCTCCGCTGCGCGGGAAGGCTGCCGTCGCCAATGCTCGCGACGCCTACCGCCGCTTCCAGGCCATCTTCGCTGGCCCCCGCTGGGAAAAGCTTCGCGATGCAGGCGCCCGCGTCCAGCGTCCGCTATGGGCCTCCACCGGCACAAAGAACCCCGCCTATTCAGACGTCCTTTACGTTGAGGAACTGGTGGCGCGCGATACGGTAAATACGATGCCCGAGGCAACCTTGCGCGCCATGCTCGACCATGGCCGCATCGTGCCCATGGGCATTGAGTCAATCGAGGCCGCACCGCGCACGCTCGAAGCGCTGGCCGCAGAAGGGATTGAGATGCAAACCATCACCAATCAGTTGTTGGCCGACGGACTGGCGGCGTTCGAACGCGACTTCCACCGGCTCCTGGACCGTATCGGCCAGGCGCTCACAGCGGCGCCCGTGGCAGGGACGTAGCGTGACAACACTGCCCCCAACGCTCGCCGCCAACGTCCGCGAGCGGCTCCAGGAATACGACTCCGAGCGCATTGGCCCTCGCATCTGGGCCAAAGACCACACCGTATGGAAGCCGGACCCCACCGAGATCGCCGACCGCCTCGGGTGGCTCACCGTGCCCATGGCCATGCTCAACGAAGTTGGCGACCTTGAGCGCGTCGCCTCCGACGCCGACTCAGCCGGCTACAAGCATGTCTGCCTGCTTGGCATGGGCGGGTCCAGCCTGGCGCCAGAGGTCCTCTACCTCTGCGGCGACAGCGAGCTGCGCACCCTGGACATGCGTGTCCTCGACACCTCCGACCCCGCGCAGATCAAAGCAGTTGAAGCAGCCGCCGGCATCGATCGCACCATCTTCCTGGTCGCCAGCAAGTCCGGCGGCACCATCGAGACCATCTCCCAGTACTTGTACTTCCGCGCCAAGTTCCCCGACGCCCGCCGCTTCATGGCGATCACCGACCCTGGCTCCGGCCTGGCCGGGATTGCCCAGGATGAGCACTTCCTCCGCGCCTTCCTGGCCGATCCCGAGATCGGCGGCCGCTATTCGGCGCTCTCGCACTTCGGCATGGTCCCCGCAGCGCTCGTGGGCGCCGATGTCGAAGGCATCCTCACCGCGGGCGTCCAAATGGCGGAGGCCTGCGGCTCCCGGGTCAGCGCCGAGCATAACCCCGGCGCATGGCTCGGTATCGTGCTTGGCGAAGCCGCGCGCATGGGCCGCGACAAGCTCACCCTGGTGCTGCCCCGCGAGCTGCAGAGCTTCGGCTGGTGGGTAGAGCAACTGGTCGCCGAATCCACCGGCAAGGAAGGCAAAGGCATCCTCCCCGTGGAAGGCGAAGCCCCCGGGCCGCCCGAGGCCTTCGGCGACGACCGCATCTTCGTCGCCTATGGCAAAGCCGCCTGGCTCGATGACCTCGAACGTGCTGGCCACCCGGTGGTCCGCTTCCCCGCGTTCGACTCCTGCAGCCTCGGCGCCGAGTTCTACCGCTGGGAATTCGCCACCGCCATCGCCTGCTGGGTGCTTGGCCTGAATCCCTTCGACCAGCCGAATGTCGAAGAAGCCAAGGCCGTCACCTCCCGCATCCTCGCCGGCGAAACGCCGGAAATCGCCACACCGCCAGCACCGGAAGTGCTGGAGACCGTGCAGCCGGGCGACTACATCGCGATCAACGCCTTCATCACTCGCGATCGGGCCAACGAGAAGCGCCTCCAAACCGTCCGTGCCGCCTTGCGAGACCGCTACCACGTCCCTGTGACCGTTGGCTATGGCCCCCGTTTTCTCCACAGCACCGGGCAGTTTCACAAGGGCGGGCCCAATACCGGCGTCTTCCTCCAGGTGGTAGGCGAGGACAAGGTCGACATGCCCATCCCCGGCCGGGACTACACCTTCAGCCAGCTCAAGCAGGCCCAGGCCCACGGCGACCTCGCGTCGCTCCTCGCCCGCGCCCGCCGCGCCGCGCGCCTAACGCTTGAACAACTGGCGGAGCTTACCCGGTAGCCATCCGTTGCGCCCCGCTTTCGCCGGCTCGGCCGTCTTCCATTCGCGAAATGCGTCCAGCAGGCGCTCGCGTGCTTCCGGCGGAAGCGTCTCCGGCGGCACGTGTCCCGTCACCCGGATGGCAGTGCGGATCTGTTCCAGGTAGCCATCGCAGCCGTCGCAGCCTTGCAGGTGCGCTTCGAAACGGGCACGGTCGGCTGCCGGCATTACCTGGTCCAGGTAGTCCGTAACCAGCCGGATCACCTCGTGGCACGTGAAGCCCTGGCCTGCGCGGCTCATTTGGCTGTTCATGACGCATCCGGCTCCAGCTGTGATTCCAGGGCCTTTCGAACCTTCATTCGCGCGCGATGCAGCAGCACGCGCTGGTTCGCTTCGGAAATCTCCAGCGCCTCACACACTTCCGGGGCGGTCCAGTGTTCCATGTCACGAAGCGTTATCACGGCAGCCTGCATGGTTGAGAGTTGCTCAATAGTCTCCCGGACATGGCGCACTGTTTCATCCGACAGCAACTTTGTTTCGGGCTGATCTTCCCATCGCGCTGGTGGCGCCGCCCACATGCCCGTTTCCGCGGAGAACGCGGAAGGCAACAGTTGCTCGATATCCGCGCTCTCGTCGTCATCCCGTGTCATCGCCGACTTCAACGCGCTGAACGACAGGGTCCGCCGCTCCCGCCGCATCCGGGCCTGCGCACGGTTCGCCCCGATGCGGAAGATCCAGGTCTTGAGCGAAGATCGGCCCTCGAAGCGAGGAAGCGCCTGCAGCATCGCAACCCAGGTCTCCTGCGCCACATCCTCCGCCAGGTCCGGGCTCGGAAGGTAGTTCCGCAGGAATCGCTCCAGCGGCGCCTGGTAGCGGTCGATGAGTTCAACGAATGCCCCTTCGTCTCCCTCGCGCAGCCGATCCACCAGCGAGGTTTCACCATCCCGCGCTGGCTGCGCTTTCGCACCGGTGTGGTCGCTCTCTTCTGGGCCCATGGTTCTGCCAGTGTCAGTGCATCGTGCGGAACTTGTCGAGTGCCGCGCGCCTCTGCTCCGTGCGGTAGGCTCAGACTGTGATGCCGCCGGGCCTCCTGGAGATCGTTTGCGAACGGTGGCGTCTCCCCGCTGTCGAGCGGGTGGAGCCCATCACCGTGGGCGAATGGAACGACGTCTGGCGCATCGAAACAGCGTCCGGCGCCTTCGTGCCCTGATCCGGCCTGGGTCCGCCCTCTGCTACGCTTTTGAACATCACACACATCCGCAAGGAAGCTCATGACCGATCAAGCAGATGAACGCGCGCCCGCATCCGCCATGGTCGTTGTCGCCCACCCGGACGACGCTGAATTCCTCTTCGCCGGCACCATCGCGCAGTGGACCCGGGCCGGGTGCGAAGCCACCTACGTCGTCATCACCAAAGGCGACAAGGGCAGCGAAGACCGCAGCATGACCCCCTCCCGCCTCGCGGAAATCCGCGAAGCCGAGCAGCGCGCCGCAGGAGAGATCCTCGGCGTCAAGAACTACGAGTTCATGGGCTACCCCGACGGCTACCTGGGCCACACCCTCGACCTGCGCCGCGACCTCACTGCGCTCATCCGCCGCTACCGCCCGGAAGTCGTCATGTGCTTCGATCCCACCACCCGCTTCCTCATGAATACCTATCCCAACCATCCCGACCACCGCGCCAGCGGCGACGCCACCGTCGATGCCGTCTTCCCCTGTGCCCGCGACCACCTGACCTTCCCCGAGCTGCTCGCCGATGGCCTGGAACCCCATAAAGTCGCCGAGCTCTGGATGGGCGCCTCCGCCGAACCAAACACCTGGGTCGATATCGGCCAGACCATGGAGATCAAGCTCAAAGCCCTCATGGCGCACCCCAGCCAGCTCGGCGAAGACGTCCCCGACTTCGCCCGCATGATGGCCCGCGAGTCCGCCGCAGGTCAGCCAATGGAGTTCGCCGAATCCTTCCGCCGCATCGAGCTCGACCGCCCGCGCGAAGTCTTCAAGGACGCCACCTGAGCCGCCACTTTCGCCAAGTGCCGGCGTCGCTAGACTTGCGGCAATGAACCGCTACCACCGCTGGTATTGCCGCTCCGCTAAATGGCAGTCCCGGCTCGACCAGACCGTCCTGCCCTGGGTCCTCCGCGACTATCCGCTCGGCGACAAGCTGCTCGAGATCGGCCCCGGCCCCGGCCTCACCACGGATCTGCTTCGCCAGCGCGTCCCCGCCATGACCTGCATCGAGATCGATGACCGCCTCGCCGCCGCGCTGAGCGAGCGGACGAAAGGATCCAACGTGACCGTCGAGCACGGCGACGCCACGGACATGCCCTTCGCCGAGGGGACCTTTTCCTCCGCTGTCGCCCTCACCATGCTCCACCACGTCCCCTCTGCCGCTATGCAGGACCGGCTGCTCGCCGAGGCCTTCCGCGTCTTGCAGCCGGGCGGCATCTTCCTCGGGATGGATAGCACTCCGTCCCTGCGCTTCCGGCTCGTGCATCTCTTCGACACTATGGTGGTCGTCGACCCGGACACCTTCAGCTCGCGTCTCCAAGCCGCTGGCTTCGACGACGTGTCCGTCCGCGAAGGCGATGGCGCCTTCCGCTGGCGGGCCCGCAAACCGGCCTGAGTTAGCGGTCGGTGATCCCCGGCACCGGGTACGCCTTCGCGAATTCCGCCACTTCGCTGCGCACGCCCTCGCGGACGCCGTCCCCATCGGGGTCGTCCAGCACGCGCAGGATCCAGCGCGCCACCCGCCGCATCTCGTCCGTCGCCATCTGGCGGGAGGTCAGCGCCGCCGTGCCGATACGCAGCCCGCTGCCCACGTAGGGCGGCCGCTCGTCGTAGGGGATGGTGTTGCGGTTTGTGATGATGCCCGCGCCCTGCAGCGCGTTTTGCGCCTTCAGCCCGCTGATGCCCTTGGAGTTGCAGTCGGCAAGCAAAAGGTGGTTGTCCGTGCCGCCAGAGACCAGACGAAGCCCGCCCTTCATCAACTCGTCGGCGAGGGCAGCCGCGTTCTCCACCACCTGCCGCGCGTAGTGCTTGAACTCCGGCGCCAGCGCTTCGCCGAAGGCCACCGCCTTCGCGCCGATCGAATGCAGGTGCGGCCCGCCCTGCGTCCCGGGGAAGACTGCCTTGTCCAGCGCTTCGGCGTGCTGCTCTTTGCACAGGGCCAGCGCGCCGCGCGGGCCACGGAGCGTCTTATGCGTCGTCGTCGTCACGATATCGGCGTAGGGTACGGGCGAGATGTGCTCGCCCCCGGCAACCAGCCCCGCGATGTGCGACATGTCTGCCATCAGCAGCGCGCCGGTCTCCTGCGCGATCTCCGCGAACGCCGGGAAGTCCACCGTCCTCGGATAAGCCGTCGCGCCACAGACGATGATGCGCGGCTTGTGCTCCCGCGCGAGCCGCCGCACATCCTCCATGTCCACCACTTCGCTTTCACGGTCCACTGAATAGGCCACGAAGTTGTAGAGGCGCCCGCTGAAGTTCACCGGCGAGCCATGCGTCAGGTGCCCACCCTGGCTCAGCTCCAGCCCCATGATCGTGTCGCCCGGCTGGGCGAAGGCCAGATAGGCGGCCATGTTGGCCTCAGCGCCGCTTGTGGGTTGCACGTTTGCGTGCTCGGCCCCGAAGAGCTGCTTCGCCCGCTCGATCGCCAGCGTTTCCAGCCGGTCGCTGTGCTGGTTGCCCGCGTAGTAGCGCTTTCCAGGGTAGCCCTCCGCGTACTTGTTCGTGAACACCGAGCCCGTGACTTCCAGCACCCCGGCCGAGGCGTAGTTCTCGCTCGCGATCATCTCGAGCGTTTCCACCTGGCGCTGCTCTTCGTCGGCGATGATGGCGGCCACTTCGGGGTCGCTGTGGCTCAGGACGTGCATGGCTTCCTCCGGTCGTGCTTCACTTCACAGACTACGCCGGAGCCTCCCATCGGGCGAGATTGCCCCATCTTGATCACCTTTTGTCCTGCTCTGGGCTATCCTGTACCCCATATGCTGGAGCTGACACAACGCCTGGTCGATGCCGCCGAGGGCGGCGAACCCGTCGTCCTCGCCTCCATCCTTGAGCCGGGGCCAAACTCTGCCCTACAGCCGGGCAACCGCATGCTCGTCGAACGTTCCGGCAACCGCCTGGGCACCCTCGGCGACGCTGGGCTCGATGGCCTCATCGCCGGCTATGCCCTTGGCGCGTTCGTCCGCCATGCCGCCGAAACGGTCTACCTGGCCGGCGAAGGCCAGCTCACCACGCGGCACACCCAGGACGCCACCAGCATCTACGTCGAAGTCGTCGAGTCCAAGCCGGTCTTCCTTGTCGTTGGCGCCGGGCACATCGGCCGCGCGCTCGCAAAACTCGGCGATTTCCTGGACTTCCACGTCGCCATCCTGGACGACCGCGAAGACTTCGCCGACTCCGAGCTCGTCCCCGAAGCCGACCAGGTCATCTGCGACGACTTCGAACACGCCATCGACAACTTCCCCATCAACGCCAACACCTACATCGTCATGGTTACCCGCGGCCACCGGCAGGACGAGCTGTCCCTGCGCCGCTCCCTGGGTCGCGGCGCCGCATACGTCGGCATGATCGGCTCCAAGCGCCGCACCTCGGCGGTCCTCGAACACTTGCGCGATGAGGGCTTCGATATCGACGAGCTGGCTCGCGTCCGGACTCCAATCGGGCTCGACATCGGCGCCGAAACGCCCGAGGAAATCGCCATCAGCATCATGGCCGAGATCGTCATGCTTCGCCGCGGCGGCACCGGGACACCCATGTACTACCGCCGCGCAGACCTCCGCCCGCCCGGTTGATGCCTCGGCCTTGCCTTCGGGTATGACCAAGCCTTTGCATGTGCCTAGAATGGCGAAGTGGACGGATTTACCATCACGCCCGTCGAAGGTTTACGCTCCCCGATCGTCGTGATCGCCTTCACCGGCTGGAGCGACACCGGAACGGTGACCGCCGATGCCGCGGCGCACATCATCGAAACTTTCGGCGGCGAACGCTTCCTCGAAGTCGACCCCGAAGAGTATTACGTCTTCACCGACACGCGCCCCTCGGTGCACCTTGTCGAAGGGGGCGAGCGGCGTATCGAATGGCCTCGCAACGAGGCCTTTGCCATCCGCCGGCCCGATGCGCCGAACGACCTCATCGTCGTCAACGGTGTGGAGCCGAACCTGCGCTGGCGCACCTTCGCCGAGCGCATGGCCTCCGCCATCGCCGAGCACCAGCCCTCGCTCGTCTGCACACTCGTGGCGCGGCCCGCGGCGACACCGCACACACGGCCAATCCCCATTACCGGCTCCTCCGCTGATGCGAACCTGGCCGCGCGCTATGGCCTCGGCCGCTCCATGTACCAGGGACCAACCGGCGTCGTCGGTGTCATCCACGACGCTCTCCGGGAGCGCAACGCGCCGCTCATCAGCCTGGCGGCCGGCGTGCCGCACTACCTGAACGTGGCCGAAAACCCGCCCGCGACCATGGCGCTGCTCAAGGCTTTCGCCGGCATCGCAGGCTACGACATTCCCATGGGCGAACTCCCGGAACTCGGCGACCAGTTCCTGGAGCGCGTCGAGGAAGCGTCCGCCGGCGACGAACAGATCCAGCAGTACGTCCGTACCCTCGAGGAGCACTACGGCGAGGAAGAACCGGAGCCCGAGCAGCCGAGCGATCTCCCCTCGGCCGACGACGTCCTCCGCGACATCGAAGACTTCCTTCGCGGCGGCAACGGAGACTAACGCCATGCCCGGCCGGGACTCCCGCCTGGTCTATTCGACGGACGGCGGGCGCGTGAAGCCCGCGCGGTCGAAGCGTGACCGCGCGCCGGAACCTGAAGGCCCGCAGGTCCCCGATGACGGCATCGTCCGCCTCCATCGCGGCAAGACCGGCAAGGGCGGCAAGCCCGCCACGCTCATCACCGGCCTTCCAGGCAGCGAAGCCGAACTGGACACGCTGTTGAAGAAGCTGAAGCAATCCGTCGGCGCGGGCGGTTCCCGCCAGGGGCGCACCCTGGCCATCCAGGGCGACCACCGCGAAACCCTCCGCGCCCGGCTCGAAGCGATGGGCCATCGGGTGAAGCTCGCCGGAGGGTAGCAAGGCCTCCGCTCGTCCCCCGTGAGACGCGCCCTGGTGAGGGTTTAACCCCCCGCCGTAATCTCCCAGCGCTCCAACTGCGCTATCGCGAACCACGTCGCCAGCCCAACCACCGCCACCAGTCCGACGATTGCGCCCGTCTCCGAGAGGTGCGCCTGGAACAGCACGTCTGGCGTCCCGCTGAGCATGTCACCGATAGCCAGTGTGTACTCGCGGATGCTCAGGATCCGCGTCCCCGTGAACAGCCCGGTCACCACGCCTTCCCAGAGGAACACATAGCCCAGGCCCACGATCAGCGCGTGGCTTGTCAGCACGCTCAGCATCACGAACAGCGCCGAATAGGCCAGCGCGCCGATCACCGTCGCGATCGTGAAGCCCAGCGCAATCTGCATGTCCCCCGTACCGGCGAGCGCAACCATCCCCGCGATGGACCCGGTTAGCAGGAGCACCACGCCCGTCGCCAGCCACGCCACGATCAGCTTCGGCAGCACGATGGCCCGCCGCGGGATCGGCTTCGTCAGCAGGTACACCGCCGTGCCCTCTTCGAATTCGCTCCCCAGCACTGCCGTGCCGAAGATGAGCGCGGCCAGCGGCAGCAGCGCGCCGATAATCACCACCGGAAAGAGCCCCTCCGCCGCCCACTGCTCGTGCTCCACGTTCGCCCCGGCCGTCCGCACCAGCACCGCAAGCACCACCGGGATCAGCGCGAAAAGACCGATGAACAACGTCCGGCGCTTCCCGGCCACCTGCTGTAGCGTGATTGAAAACACCACGCGGTTCATTGCTTCACCAGGTAGGAAAACACGCTTTCCAGCGACTCATCCGTCGGTCGCAGCTCCACAATCCGGATCTGGTGCTCCTTCGCGATCCGCGGCGCCGCCAGCGCGAAGGCCGAAAGCTCCTTCGTGCGCACAACCAGCGCCTCGCTCCCGTCCAGGTCGACGCCATACACCGATGGGTCCGCGATGAACGCCGAGGCCAGTGCCCGGTTGTCGCTCGACCGCACGGTGAAGGTGTGCGGCCTTCCCGTCATCAGCTTGCGGATGGCGCGGAAGTCGCCCGATGCGGCGAGCCTGCCCATCACGATCACCAGCACGTTCTCCGCCAGCCGCTCCACTTCCTCCAGGATGTGCGACGAAAACACGATCGTCTTCCCCGCCTTCGCCATGCCCCGCAACAGGTCCATCATGTGCAGCCGTTGCCGCGGGTCCATGCCGTTGAAGGGCTCGTCCAGCAACAACACTTCCGGCTCGTGGACGATCGCCGCCGCCACTTTGATCCGCTGCTTCATTCCCTTTGAATAGGTGCCCGTAGCCCGTCCGGCGAACTCGCTCATCTCGACGGCGTCGATAGCCCGCGCTGCAGCATCGTCCGGGTCCGGCAGGCCGTGCAGCCTGGCGCTCGTCGCAACGAAATCGTGCCCGCTCAGGAATTCGTAGACAGCCTCCCGTTCCTGCACCAGCCCGACGCGCCGGTACATCCCGACGTTGCGCCAGGCCGGTTCGCCCAGCACCAGCACATTCCCGTTTGAAGGGCGCAGAAACCCGGCCAGCATGTGCAGGATGGTGGTCTTCCCGGCGCCGTTCGGCCCCAGGAGCCCCGTTACACCCGGCCCCAGCGCAAACGATATGTCGTTCACCGCCACGATGTTTCCGTACCAGCGAGATGCGTTGACCAGCTCGATCGTGCCGCTCGCCGGCCGGGCCCCATCGGGCGATGGCGCCGCGCTCATGCGTTAATCCCCTCGTAGCGGCGGTAGATCAGGTAACCGGCAAGCGCCGTCCATGCGATCGCTGCGAGCAGGTAGATCCACCCCGGGTAGTCCACAATTCCCAGCGGACTCGTCGCCCCGGGCGTTTCCCCGAACAGGAACAGCGTGAACCCGCGCATCATGTGGAACGGCGAAAGCAACAGCGCAGCCAGCCCGATCTCCCGCTCTGTCAGTTCCGCGACGATACTACTCACGATCCACGTCAGCATGAACACCGCCAAAATGCTCACCGTCGAATAGGCCCGCCGTGGCGTCTGTGCCGCGATGACCAGCGAAATCGCCGCGATGAAGGCGCACAGCACCACCGCGCTCGCGACTATCGGCACGACCTGCGTCCATTCGTCGCCGAAGTAGCCGCGCAGGTCGTTCCCCGCCAGCCCGTTGCCGATGAACAGGACCACCTGCGGCGCCAGCGTAAGGGCGAGCAGCGCTGTCGCGAGCGCGCCAAATTTGGCCATCGCATAGTCCATGCGCTCCAGCGAGCGCGAGAAATAGAGCGATAGCGTGTGCGTCTGCTGGTCACGCCCGGCCAGCGGTGGGGCCGCAGCCGCGCAGAACAGCGCCAGGATGACCTGTGTGTAGCCGTAGTAGGAGTGCGCGTGGAAGAACTCCACGGTCGATTCTGTCAGCGCCCCGATGCCGAGCTGGATGACCGCCGGGATGAACGCCAGCACCGTGAGCCCGATGGGGAAAACCTTGCTCCCCGTCCGCCGGCCCAGCCCGAACACCCCGCGCAAGCTGTGAATGTACAGCGAAAGCAGCGCGTAGCCGCGCCCGAGCCGCGGGCCGTCATAGCCCCGGTAGCCAAGGTCGTAGATGCTCCCCTGCGTCGCGTCAGGCACGCACCGCCTCCACCGTCTCGGGCCGGAACAGATCTTCGAGCTGGTGCCGCCGGTGCTCCATGCGGATGAGCCCCAGGCCCAGCGCCACGGTCTCATCGCGCACCGCGTCGTAGACGGTCTCGTCGCCGCGCACCAGCACGAAGCGCCCGTCGACCGTCGCCTCGAAGCCACGCTTGCCAAGCCGCGCCGCCAGCTCATCGACAGGCCCGTCGACCTCCACCATCAGCGTGTCCATCTGCCCGGTGAAGGCCTCCACTGCATCCGAACGCAGCAGCCGCCCGCCCTCGATGACCACGAGGTGGTCGCACACGCGCTCGATCTCCCCGAGCAGGTGCGACGCCATCACCACGGAGATCCCGAAGCTCGTCCCGATCCGCCGGATCAGCTCCAGCATCTCGTCCCGGCCCGCCGGGTCCAGCCCGTTCGTCGGCTCATCCAGCAACATCACGCGCGGGTCGTGTACAAGCGCCTGCGCCAGCTTCACGCGCTGCTTCATGCCCGTGGAATAGCCGCCGATCATCCGGTAGCGCTCTTCGAACAGGCCCACGTGCCGCAGCGTTTCGGCTGTGCGCTCACGGGCCGCGCCGCGAGGTAGCCCGGTGATCTGCGCCATGTGCGCAACGAACTCCGTCGCCGAAACATCGGTCGGCAGGCAGTCGTGCTCCGGCATGTACCCCACGTACTGCCGCAGCTGAGGCCCCTCCGTCATCACGTCATAGCCCAGCAGCCGTGCGCTCCCCGACGTCGCCGGCGTCAGCCCGAGCAGGATCTTGATCA
>SLAK01000286.1 GCA_007126855.1 Dehalococcoidia bacterium
GGAACTGCCCGAAGCCCGGCGCATCGGCGAAATACGCGAAGAGCAGGGCGATCGGGTAGTCCTTACGGGGTTGGCATAGGCAGGCTGGGAGGAAGGAATGAGCAGACGCATCGTCGGACCCGGGAGCAAGGATAGCGCACATTACCGCAGGGCGATGGAGGCGCAGGAACGCGCCCATGAGCAGGCGGTCCGCGAACACCTCTCGCAATCGCCGCGGCAGCGAATGGAGCAAGCGATGCGCGTCGCGCGGGACGTGCGGGTGCTGGAACGCTGGGGCCGCGAACACGACCGGCCCTGGAAATTGCATGAGCGAGCACGAGAGCTTGGCATCCCCGAACGCTGACCACGGCGATTTCGCGGCGGCGACTATCGACGAACTGGCCGAGCTGTTCGCGCTGCTCGAATTGCCACACGCGTTGACCGGTGGGCACGCGGTGAACCAGTACACGGCGCCCCGGCTAACCTACGACCTGGACTTTGTGGTCACGCCGGGCAAGCAGGGGCCGGCACGGTGCCGCCGGCTGCTGGAGATGGTGGGGTACGAGGTGCAGCGCGAGGAAGGAAGCGATGGCGATGGCGGGCCTGCCTTCGTGCGGCTGAAGCACAACGGCCGCGGTGTGATGGTCGATATCCTGGAGGCGCGCACCAGCTTTGAACAGTCGCTCCTGCAACGGGCGGTGCGGATGGACGACCTGCCGTTTCCCGTGGCGCGGCCGGAAGACCTGATCATCGGCAAACTGGTTTCCGACCGGCAGCGAGATCAGCGCGACGTGCTCGAACTCGCCGCCGTCGAGGGCCTGGACCGGGGCTACATCCGCGACTGGGCGCAGCGGTGGCACGTGATGGACGTATACGAACGGCTGCTCGGCAGCAACTGAACAATCCCCGCGGTTTTTAAGCTGCGCGGGTAGTAGGCTTTCTACCATGCTTGTAGTGCAAAAGTACGGGGGCACCTCTGTTGCCAATGCGGAACGCATCAAGCACGTTGCGGAACGCATCACGAAGCGTGTGAAGGCCGGCGACCAGGTCGTCGTCGTGGTCTCGGCCATGGGCAACACGACCGATGAGCTGATCGACCTTGCCCTCTCGATATCCGAAAAACCGTATCCAAGGGAGCTCGACATCCTGCTTTCGACCGGCGAGCAGATGTCGATCGCGCTGGTCGCGATGGCCCTGCGCGCCATGGGCCAGGAGGCCATCGGACTAACGGGCCAGCAAGCGGGCATCTATACGAGGCCCGACTATGGCTCCGGGCGCATCCTCCGGGTGGACCCGGCCCGCATCAAGGCCGAGCTGGATGCGGGAAACGTGCCCATCATCGCCGGCTTCCAGGGGACGACCGAGGAGCAGGAGATCGTGACGCTGGGGCGAGGCGCGAGCGACACCACTGCGGTGGCGCTCGCCGTGGCGCTTGGCGCGGACCGCTGCGAAAACTGCAAGGACGTGGAGGGCGTGTTGACCGCCGACCCGCGAATCGTGCCGAACGCCCGGAAGCTCAAAGACGTGACCTACGAAGAGATGCTGGAGATGGCCACACAGGGTTCGCAGGTGATGCACAACCGTGCGGTCGAGCTGGCCAGCGTCTATAACCTGCCCATCCTGGTGACTTCGAGCATGGTGGAAGCGCCTGGGACGCTGATCCACGGGGGAGAGGAAATGGAAGAACGGAACCGTGTCCGCGGCATCGCGCACGATGTCGATGTGGCAAAGATCACCATCCGCAGCGTGCCGGACCGGCCGGGCATCGCCGCCACCATCTTCGAGCCGCTTGCCGAGGCCAACATCAGCGTCGACACGATCGTGCAGAATGCGAGCGCAAACAACCTGACGGACATCACCTTCACGCTGTCATCGGGCGACCTCCCCGCAGCGGAGGGATTGATGCCGCAGATCTGCAAGGCAATCGGCGCGTCGGGTTTCGTGGCCGATAAGGGCCTGGGCAAGGTGAGCATCGTGGGCGTGGGTATCCAGACCGCGCCGGGTTATGCCTCGCGGATGTTCCGGGCGCTCTACGACAAAGGCATCAACATCGACCTGATCTCGACGAGCGAGATACGGCTGACCTGCCTGGTGGCCGAGGACAAGGTGCCGGACGCCGTTCGAGCCTTACACGACGCCTTCGAACTTGAAAAGGCCGACTAGGGCAAGAATCTTGCCCGCAAGGCCGGCGCAGGGGTTGACCCGGGGGTGTATTCTCTAATCAAGCAGAGGGTCACAGGCGAAGCGGAAGCAGAGCCAAATCGGACCCGAGGCGAAGGAGGTTGGCGCTATGATGAAAGTCAAGCTGCACAACCTTTATGGAGTGCTAATTGTGCAGAGAGAAGGCTCGCGGTAGCGAGCCAGGCACGGCGCTTCCGGAGCGCCAGAGACGCCACTCGACCGGCCGCCGAATCAGGGCAAGGCACCAGAAACAGCAGCCGGTTCGCCCGTTCAACGGGCGGCAATGAATGCACAAGGCAAGGCGCCCCGGAAGCAGGAAAGCATACCACTCGCGGTTAGGCGAGAAATACAGGCCCCGAGGAGTAATCCCGGGGCCTGTTTGCGTGTGCAGGCGCATCAACTCCTGTCTTGCCTCTGCCTGCGGATCGCTCCGGTCAGGAGCATCGCGCCGCGGACCACTACCGCAACGACGGCCCTGTCGAGGGCCGTTATTCTTTGCCTCCCAAATGCAAATGCATGCGCCGGCGCGCGATCATCGTGGGGCGGCCGGGCGGAGCCTGCCGCGCCTTTCCCTGGGCCGGATCGAGCCCGAAGCCTTTGCTATTATCGACCCAGCAATGGAAGCGGGACGCAACGGCAACCAGCGCGGCAAAGTGGAGATCCTGGACCGGGAATACTCGCGGCTTCCCGCGCCCGAAGAAACGATCCTCCAGATGCGCCACGCTATCCTCCGCGGCCAGCACTGGTTCGAGGCGCTTGTGGATGCGGTGGGGCGATGGCGCGTGCCCGAAGAGACGATCGACGAGCGCACGTATCGCTATTTGGTCGGCGGGGAGGCGTTCGACTGGCTGCTCCTGGCAGAGCGGCTGCTCGATGAAGTGAGCGACCTGGTGCCGGCGGAGGAGCGCGACGCACTGCTCTTCGACGGCCGCTGGCCCACCGGCATGGACGACGACGAGTTCGCGGAGCGCATCGGGCCGGCGAAGTACGGCGCGCACCTGAATTTCCTTTACGGGGTGCTTGTCGAAGAGGCGCTGCAACTTCACGTGGAAGAAGAGATCCACAAGGAAAGCCGGGCCCGCGTCTGGGGGCAGGACCCCCGCGAGGACCTGGGGATGTTCGCGCGCATCTACGACAAGCCGCGGCAGGACCTCATCGCGATGTACTACGAGGAGACGGGCGTGATGCTCGGCTCCCGGGTGACCTATCCGCAGTGGCGCGACTTCACTTACTGGCTGTTCAAGCTGCGCTTGCGGCGACAGGACAAGGCGCGGGTTGCAAGCGACACGCGAAAAGGCCTGGCACAGCTTTCGCGCATGGAGCTGGCGGTGAGCGAACGGCGGCGCGGCGCGCGGCTGAACGAGACGGAATTCCACGAGCGCTACGTGGATACCATCGAAGGCATGGCGCGGCCGGCGGGGATGCGGGGGCGCTAAGGCACGCCCGGCCTGGAGTCCTGCCCGGGAGCCCGTAGGTGGGGTTACTTGAGGACGAGGGCTCTCCCATCTTTGTTATGCTTCTCCTCCCAACGGGCTACAGGAGGGCAACGATGGCCGTGCATCCGTCCTACCGTGTGAAGGTGGGATTGAGCGACTGGGCACAGGACGTCCTGCGCAAGCGTGTCTACGCCGTGCTCGCGACGATGAAGCCGGACGGGTCGTCCCACACGATCCCGGTGGGTTTCGCTTTCGATGGCGAGCGTCTTCTCATTCCGTCGGGCTCGGGCACACGCAAGGTCCGCAACATTGAGGCCGACCCCCGGGTCCGGGTGCTCGTCCAGGCGCCACCAGCAGCGATGGGCGGAGACGGCTGGGTCGCAGCCGACGGCACCGCGCACATCGTGGGTGGCGACGAAGCCCAGCGGCTGAACCGGATGGCCAGCGATCGCTATCTCACTGAGGCGGGCCAGGCAACGTACGAGGAGGTGATGGGCCCGATCATGGACGTGACCATCGTGGTTAGGCCCGAGCGCTGGCAGATGTGGTCCGATTCGATGATGTTTGAATCGATCCTGGAACGAGGATACGCGGAAGAGGAAGCCGCAAACTGGTTCCTCCCGCCAGAGAGCTAGCGCCGCGAGGCCTCAGCCCCGGTGGCGGATGGCGATGGCCGAGGCCACGCTCGATAGCACGCCGAAAAGGGTGAGCGCGGCCAGGGATCTTGCCAGGTTGGTGTCGGGCAGACCGGTGAGCGAAGCTCGCATGGCGTCCGCGGCATAGGAAGGCGGCAGGAGCTGGGCGGTGAACTGGAGCACGCCCGGCAGCCGTTCGGCGGGGATGAGCACGGGCGAGAAGAAGATCACGTAGAAGATGACTACCTGCGTGAGCGCCACCACGGCCGCCTGCCCGGGGATGAAGATAACCATGGCGATGCCCACGCCCGCGAGCGCAAGGATCACCATTGGTACAACGACGAGGAGCGCCGGACTCACGCTGAAATCCAGGTCGTAGCGCAGCATGCCAACGAGGATTGCCAGGGCGACACCGGGCAACGCAAAGCAGGCCGCGACGGTGACGTTCGCCAGCAGGTAAGCCTCGCGGGAAATGGGGAGAGACAGGAAGTAGTCGAGGCGGCCTTCCTGGCGCCCCATGGCCAGGAACTGTGGCA
>SLAK01000321.1 GCA_007126855.1 Dehalococcoidia bacterium
AGCCAGTTCGACGGGCGGCCGGTGCCGTTCGGTGGCTTCACCAAGCGGCTGCCTATCTACAAGCCGATCATTGCGGCGATCAACGGCTTCTGCCTGGCCGGGGGGCTGGAGCTGGCGCTGACGTGCGATATCCGGATCTGCACGCCGGAGGCGCGTTTTGGCCTGCCGGAGGTGCGCTGGGCGATCATGCCGGGGGCGGGCGGCACACAGCGCCTGCCGCGGGCAATCCCGCAGGCCTGGGCGAACTACATGGTGTTGACGGGGGAGCAAATCGACGCGGAAACCGCGCAGTCGATCGGGCTCATATCCCATGTAGTCCCGCACGAGGAGCTGATGGACACGGCGCTGCGGATCGCCGGGGTGATTTGCGAGCGGGGCCCGCTGGCGGTGAGCGCCGCGAAAGAAGCGATCGTGCGTGGAGCGGACATGCCGCTCGAGCACGGGCTGGCGTACGAAGACCTGGCGATATCCCGCCTGTTCGCGACGGAAGATGCGAAGGAGGGCCCGCGTGCCTTCGCGGAGAAGCGCAAGCCCGAATACAAGGGCCGGTAGGGGGCGCCGAGCGGCCATCACCGCCGTTCTGGCGGTGGTCATGGCCGCGCTGGTGGCGTGCGGCGGGGAGTCGGCGCCGCCAACGGTGCCACGACCGATCGCGGCCGAGGCTGAACGGCAGCGTGCCGACGATGGCGCGGCGACGCTGCAGTCGACGGTGCGTCTGGAGTTCGGGGAGGAGATTGCCCTTGCGCTGGAGGGCGATGAGCTTCACGAAGCCATCCGCATCCAGACTCCCGGTTCCCATGAAGCGCCTCGCCGGGTGGAGGTGCTGTCGGCGGGGATAGACGGCGACGACCCGGCGGTGCTGGTGGTGGAGACGGGCGAACTGGTGCCCGAAGGCAGCGAGGTGCGCATCCACCGGTCGGCTCTCACGGAGGGCGGCGAGGGCACGGTGGCAACCCAGGTTGCATCCGACCTGACCGAGCTGCAGGTCGCGCTGGCATCGCGGCCGCTGGCGCCGACGAGACCGGAGCTTTTCGCCATTTCGGAAGTGGCGCCGGTGACAGCGGAGGACCACGACGAGGAGGCGATCCGGAGCCAGCTTGTGGAACACCTGGAAAGCCGCGGGACAACGGGCGCGCCGTTCGAACGGGCGCTCGAGTACTTCGATACGATGCCGGCGGATATCGTGCAGGCGCCGAAGCTGCGGGCGGCCCTGGCAGGGCTCGCGGGAACCTTTGCAGAGCCGGCAATCGCGGACCTGCTCACAGAGGACAACTGCACCGGGCTGCCGGCAGCGCGGATTGCCTTCCAAGAGCCACCGGACTTCCCGAACCTGCTGGCCAGGGTGACCTATACGGAGACGGGCGCGCGGGTGATCTCCGTCCATCCGCGGCTGGAGGGCGAGCCGTTCCAGCTCTTGATGCCGATCTTGCTGCACGAAGCGATCCACTGCGACCAAATATCCGAGGTAGATGAGGAGATCGCGGCGACAGCTTTCGACACCTATTTCTACATCTTCCTGCTCGCCGTGGAGCCGTGGCTGGCATACGAGGGGACGACACTTTCGCACAATTTCAACGTGGATGCGCTGGCGATGCTCAACAGCGGCAGGATGGTGCCGGAGTCGGTGGGCGTGCTTCCGAGCCCCGGTCGGCAGCCAGTATTCGTGGGCACGGAGATGGAGTACCGGTCATTCGCCGAATACATCCAGGCAGCGTATGCCCAGCTTGGGCCGGGTCCGTCGCCCCCGGAACCGCTCGCCCAGGATTATGTAGAGAATCTGGCAAGCCTGTTGGACCTCCCGGTGCGGGATGCGTTCAACCTGGAGTATTTGGACGGGCTGCTGGGCTGGACGATGGAGCCGGAAGTGATGATGGCGGCCATTGCGGCGCTGGGGCTGGAACCGGCGCCTTAGGCGGGGCTTTGGCCGGTGACGCTATCGATTAGCGTGAGGAGTTCGTCGGCGCCAAAGGGTTTTGGGACGAAGTGCACCCCGTCGTGGTTGTTGGCGAAATCGGCGGGGTCGTCCGCCGCATAACCGGAGACGAGGACTACCGGGATGTTTGCGCCGTTGTGCCTGGCATGTTCAACGAGCGAGAGGCCCGATTCGCCCGGCATGACGACATCGGCGACGAGGAGGTCGAAGGTGCGCTCGCCGAGCAGCCGGCGTGCTTCGCGGGCGTCGGGCGCCTGGGCGACGAGATAGCCCTGGGATTCGAGGAGGCGAGCGAGCATGAGCCGGACCGCGTCGTCGTCGTCCACAACCAGGATGTGTCCGGGCAAGGGGGGCCTCCTGCGTGCCGCCGAAACGGGTTCGATTACCGCCGGCCGGGTGTCCTTTCGCATTGTGACGGCGTTCACCAACAGAGGGGAGTGGGGAACTCACCTAAGGGTGCTATGGTGCGGCAGGCGCGTGGTGTTAGGAGACTGCAACGCGACATGCTTTGCTCCGCCTGTGTATCACGTCTATTATCGGCACAGGCGTCAACGAGGAAACTGAATGCGTTTCGTAATCCGGGTCATTCTGATCGCACTTGTTCTGCTGCTGCTCTACGTGATCATCGGGCTGTTTGCCGATGCATACATGGGCGCCAACATGATCCCGAATGGGTTGAAGCCGGATTGGTCGGCGCCGACGCTTGCGCAATGGCGCGACGTGTTCATCATCCTGATGGGATTATGGTTTGCGCTGGCATTTTTGCTGCTCTGCGTGTTGCTGGCGGCGCTGGTATTCCTGGTATTGACGATCCGTAGCCTGGTGAAGAACAACGTGGCGCCGGCGGTAGATTCGCTGAAGGAAGCGCTGGATAACGTGAAGGGCACGACGGAGTTCGTGGGCGAAACCGCGGTTGCGCCGATTGTCCGGGTGTACTCGGTGGTGCGCGGTGTGCGGAGCGGTGTTAGCGCGGTGACGGGACTTCCCGACCGCATTCGCGGCCGGAAGAAGAAGTAGTGGTGATGAACGCTGAACCGGAGCAGAAAGATGTTGCGGGCGGGCCGATCGTGGAGGCTGCGGGCAGCGGCAGGCGGAAGCGGTGGAGCCCGGTAGACATGGTGGAAGCGGTGGTGCTGGGCATTGGCGACACGCTCCGGGACATGCTGGATGCGGGGCGCGAGGAGGCGCAGCGGGCGCACAACGAAGCGTGGCACCGCTATGACGAACTGACGAAGCACCGCCGCGAACGGTCTGAAAGGGACGACGAAGACTAAAGTTTGGGCCCGGAACAGCAGGCGCTGCTAGGATGAGTGTGGGCCCGGCAGCCCCCTGTGGAGAGGTGCTGGAGTGGCTGAACAGGCACGCCTGGAAAGCGTGTAGGGGCGCAAGTCCCTCGTGGGTTCGAATCCCACCCTCTCCGCCATGTACCCGCTCACGGACGGCCTTTTTTCACCTTGCAGCCCGGAGACGAAGCTCATGCGGGATTGCCGTCCTTTGGCACCGCTGTGCCGGCAGTTAGCGGACGGAGAGGGCGAAGTCGACGACGTAGCGCGTGGGGTCGACGCCTTTGCGGAGCTGGAGCCGGCGCGGGTGGATGCAGAAGAGGTGGCCGCGCTCACTGAATTCGGCGGCGAGCGGGTTTTTGTCGCGCAGGGCGCCCAGGAGTTCCGGGTAACGCGGATCGTCCGTTTCGACGCGCTCGGCGCGGCCTTCGATGACGACGCGGTCGAAGGACTTCCAGTCAGCCAGGATTACCTCGCGAGTATCGATGAGGAAGGATGCCTCAGGCGTGGCCATGAGGTTGCGGGAGTGTTGCGCTGCGTCGCTGCTGCCGAAGACGATCTTGCCGTCGTCGCACAGGTGAAAGTAGACGAAGGTGACGTAGGGGGTGCCGTCTTCGGCATGGTGGGTGGCGAGGGTGCCGCCTGGCTGGCCTGCGGCGATGCGGATGGCTTCGGCCAGGATGTCCTGATCGGTGGAGAGCTCGGTCATGCGCCCATCCTACCGTTTTAGTAGCTAGCCGGCTGCGGAAGCGGGCACGTCGTATCCGGGGATGAACTGGCGCCAGGTGATTTCGTTGACCAGGTAGGGAAGGAAGCTGTGGTAGATGCCAACGCGCGGTTCGGCGGGCTGGCGGCGCAGCTTCATACGCGCTTCGGCGGGGGTGCGGCCGGCCTTGCGATGGTTGCAGGCCTTGCACGCGCTGACCAGGTTTTCCCAGGTGTGCGGGCCACCGCGGTGCCGCGGGATGACATGGTCCAGGGTGAGGTCGCGGGTGGCGCGACTGCAGTAGACGCACTTCCAGCCATCGCGGGCGAAGACTTCCTTGCGGGTGAGCCGGACCCTGGGGTGGGGACGCTTGATGTAGTTGATCAGGCGGATGACGGACGGGAGCTGGATGACACTGGTGGCAGAATGAAAAAAGGCCGAGGCGCGTTCGACGACCTCGGCCTTGCCACGCAGCACGAGTACTATCGCCCTTCGTACATTGCAGACGTTGAGCGGCTGATAGTTTTGGTTGAGTACCAGCACTGCTGCAGGTTGCACGTTTCTACCCTGTCCTGCCGTGGATAGTAGCAAAGTCTGAAATGGCTTGTCAGCGGGACGGGCTATGTGGTGCGGTTAGCTACCGGGGGCGGCGGAGCGGGCCCAGCGGCGGAGCGCGACGTGGAGGCGCTCCATGGTTTCGGGCGTAACGTCCTGATCCGCGAGGATACAATCCTGAAGATGCTGTTCGAAGACGAGGACACCGGCGCTTTCGAGCCCAGAACGGGCGGCGGCAAGCTGGGTGAGTACGTCTTCGCAGGAGCGGCCTTCTTCGAGCATCCTCCGGAGCGCACGAACCTGCCCTTCGACACGTGCGAGGCGGTCGAGTAAGCGTTTATCAACGTTTGGGGCGACTTCGGAGTGCGTCATTGACAGGGATACCCTCTGGGGGTATGTTAGCAGTACGGAATCACCACCGCAAGGCAAGGGAATTGCCTTTATGCGGCGGAAGAGATGGAGGAAAGATTCATGGCAGGACCACGCGAAGTAAGCGACGCAACATTCGAGACCGAGGTGCTGAAAAACGAGCTTCCGGTACTCGTGGACTTCTGGGCACCGTGGTGCGGGCCCTGCCGCATGGTCGCGCCGGTGGTCGAAGAACTCAGCGAAGAGTACGCGGGCAAGGTGGACTTCTACAAGATGAACACCGACGAGAATCCGCAGGTGCCATCGAAGTACCAGATCCGCTCGATCCCTTCGCTGCTCATCTTTAAGGGCGGCGAGTTGAAGGGCACGGTCGTCGGCTTCCGGCCCAAGAGCGACCTGAAGAAGCGGCTCGATGAGGCGATTGTCTAGCGGCGCCGCAGCTTTTCCGGCAATAGCAACGGGGCGGGAGCGTAAGGGCTGCCGCCCTTTTTGTTCCGGCCCCGAGGAGTGACAGATGATTCAACAGATTGATGTAGCCATCATTGGCGGAGGCGGCGCGGGCCTGACAGCGGCGATCTATTCGGCGCGCGCACGCCGCTCGACGGTGGTGTTTGAACGTAATGTGGCCGGCGGCCAGATCGCGACCACGGACATTGTGGAGAACTACCCCGGCTTCCCCGAAGGGGTGAACGGCCTGGAGCTTTCGGTGGCCTTCGAGCAGCAGGCGACGCGCTTTGGCGCGCGGGTGGCTCACGCCGGGGTACACAAAATCAGCGTGGCGGATGACGGCAGCTTCGCGCTGGAGACGGACGACGGTCCCTACCGGGCAGAAGCCGTAATTGTCACGGCGGGCGCCGATTACAACAAGCTCGGCGTGCCCGGGGAAGAGGAGCTGACCGGGCACGGCGTAAGCTACTGCGCGACCTGCGACGGCGCGTTCTTCCGCGACGTGGAGGTCGCGGTGGTTGGCGGCGGCGACGCGGCAATGGACGAAGCGATGTTCCTGACGCGCTTTGCGAGCAAGGTGCACGTGATCCACCGGCGCGACCAGCTCCGGGCAAAGGCGATTCTGCAGGAGCGCGCCTTTGCCAACCCGAAGATCGACTTCACCTGGGACACGGTGGTGGAAGCGATCCGGGGCGAGGGGCAGGTCCAGGAGGTGGATCTGCGGAACGCCCGGACGGGCGAGCAGCGCCGGATGCCGGTGGGCGGCGTGTTTATCTTCATCGGGCAGACGCCGAACAGCCACCTGTTGCAGGGGCTGGTGGAGCTGGACGCCGGCGGGCACGCGCTGGTGGACCTGAACATGCGGACGATCATCCCGGGGCTCTATGTGGCCGGGGATGTGCGGACGCAGGCCGCGCGGCAGCTGGTGAGCGCAGCAGGCGACGGGGCGACGGCTGCGGTGGATGCGGAGCATCACCTGGCGGACCGGCTGGGGCCGCCGCGTTCGGATTAGGGTGCTGCTAGGCTACGACTCCGGGCTCTTAGGCTGGCTGCCCGGGGACGACGGACATCTGGCATGTACGAGGTAGAGCCATGACGCACGAACCACAGGGGCAATATCCGCGGCCGGCGGCGGTCCATCAGCTTGACCTGGACGCGGCCGCGGCTCGGGCAACTTGCTGATGGCAACCGGCAAGGTGAGAAATCTGGCGCGCGAGTCGGGCGTTTCGGTAATCATGACCGCTATGGCGGCGGGGGACGTGCTGGAAGAGCATTCGGCGCCGGGAGTGGTCACGGTGTAGGTGCTACGCGGCCGAGTACGGCTGTTCGCGGATGGGAACGAGGTCGAGTTGAAGCCAGGGCAGCTCGTGATGCTACAGCCGAACGTGCCGCGCAAACACCAGGCCGACACGGAGGCCGTGGTGCTGCTGACGGTGACCGGGGCAATCGGCGGTGGATAACCTTCTCCGTTCCGCATACATGGAGCAGCGCTGTGCACATTGCGGTGACCGGTACCGCGTGACGCTCTACGACGTGCTGTTCGAGCACCGTGTCCAGCAGGAATGGCAGCCGATGCGGCCATGCAGTTCCTGCGCCGTTGAGAATACCTTCCTGCTGGATGCGATCCCGGAGGATGCTCTGCACCAGATCGAGGAGGCCTGGGGACAGGTGGTGGAAGCTGCGCGCCGGAAGGGCATCGATCTGCGCCTCGGCGCATAGCTGCTACTTTCCGGCTTGGCGCGGAATACAGGGGAGGCGGACGCGGCCACGGGTGAGCACCCAAAGCAACGATGAATCGAAGGGACAGATGCTGAATGTGACTCTGGTCACATCGATTCGTGGCGATTGGCGGTGGCCGGTGAGCGCGGTTCGGGCGTGGTTTGCCATATGCGCCTGTCCAGACGAAAAACACGGGCGCAAGTTCCTTTTCCCGGGGACGAAGGGCCCAACCAGGCCGCGCAAAACGTGCAAAGATCGAGGCTAACGGCGTTCTCCCGGGCTGGAAGGCTGGCTCCCCGGGAAGGACGACGGACATCTAACATGTACGAGGTAGAGCCATGACGCACGAACCACAGGGAAAGTATCCGCAACCGGCGGCGGTCCATCACCTCGATTTGCCGGCCGAGGCCGACAGGCTGACGGGACAAGTTGGCGGCGAAAACCGCCAGGGCGAGAACCTGGCCCGCGAATCCGGTGTTTCGGTGGTGATGATGGCGATGGCCGCCGGCGATGAGCTGGAGAGGCATTCGGCGCCGGGGGTGGTCACGGTGCAGGTGCTTCGGGGCCATGTCCGGCTGACAGCGGACGGTCGGGAGTTTGCCCTGCCGGAAGGCCACATGGTGATGCTGCAGCCAAATGTTGAGCACCAGCACCAGGCGGAGACGGATTCGGTGGTGTTATTGACTGTTACCGGTGGCGGCAAGGATGGATAACCTGTTGCGGCACGCGTATGTGGAGCAGCCGTGCGCGACCTGCGGTGAATCGTACCGCGTGACGCTCTACGACGTGTTGCTGGAGCACCGGGTCCGCCAGGAGTGGCACCCACAACGACCATGTAGTTCATGCGCGGTGGAGAACACCTTCCTGCTGGGCGCAATCCCGACTTCCGCGCTGGACCAGATCGACCGCGCATGGAGCGAGATCGTGGAGACGGCGCGGGCGCGGGACATCTCGCTGCGGACGGACGCATAGTGCGGTGAAAACCAGGGACGGGCCTGCCGGGCGCTTCAGCCAGCGCTGACGGCTCCGGTTCGCTCTTCTTCCGTGAGATAGCAGGAGGGGTCGAAGCCAAGGAAGTCACCGGTTGCGTATTCGGCGCGGGCACGGAGGTTGCCGTTGCAGACGTTGACCCAGCGGCACTCCTGGCACTGCGGCGGGAGATGGGACCGCCGATCCTTGAGGATGCGCATGCGCTCGTCGCTGAGGTCGGTCCAGATCTCGCCAAAGCTGCGTTCGCGTACGTTGCCGAAGCTGTAGTTCCAGGAGAACTGGTCGGCGTGGACGCTGCCGGTGGGGTGGATGGAGGCGATGGCGACGCCGCTCTGGTTGCCGCCATTGCGTTCGAGGAGGCTGAGGACCTCATCGGCCCGGCCGGTGTCTTTCTCGCGGATGCGCCGGTAGAGATAGACGTTGTCGGCGTGGTTGTCGACGGTGAGGACTTCCTTGTCGAGGCTACGGCGGTGGAAGTCTTCGACGCGGTCGAAGACGAGGTCGAGTGCGCTGCGGGTCTCGGCGGCATCGAGGTCGAAGGAGGAGATCTTGCCGCCGCGGCCGGCGTAGGCCAGGTGGTAGACGCAGCAACGGTGGATCGCTTCACTCTCGATCATGTCGAAGACGTCGGGAAGGTCGTGGATGTTCTTCGCATGGATGGTGTAGCGGAGGCCGGTGCGGACGCCAGCGGCGCGCAGATGACGGATGGCTTCGATGGAATCGCGGAAGGCGCCGGGCTTTCCGCGGACGCGGTCGTGCGTCTTTTCGAGGCCATCCAGGCTTATGCCGACGTAGGAGAAGCCGGTTTCGCGGATGCGCTGCGCGGTTTCGCTGTCGATGAGCACACCGTTGGTGCTGAGCACGGCGCGGAGACCAAGCTGGGTGGCGTATTCGGCGAGTTCGAAGAGGTCCTGGCGCATGAGCGGCTCGCCACCGGAGAAAAGGATGGTGGGCACTTCGAAGTCGGCGAGCTGGTCGATGAGGCGGTAGCCTTCTTCGGTTGAGAGCTCGCCGGGCAGCGGGTCTTTCGTGGCGCTGGCATAGCAGTGCATGCAGAAGAGGTTGCACTGGCGGGTCATGTTCCAGACGACGACAGGGCGCTTATCCAGCGCGAAGTGGAGCATGTGGGCCGGGGTGCCGGGCGCTGCCCGGCCATAGCGAAGCGCGTCGCCGATGCTGACGGTGCCGTTCAAGAGGCGCGAGACACTCAACATGCCCGGGTCCTTTCCTTCGGTTCGTAGATGCAGGAGGGGTCAGTTTCCAGGTAGTCACCGGTGATGGCGTAGGCGCGAGCGCGGGAGCCGCCGCAGACCTGGCGGTATTCGCAGGCGCCGCACTTGCCCTTGAGCAGGGTGCGGTCGCGGAGGTCGCGGAAGAGCCGCGATTCGCGATAGATGGAGGCAAGCGGCTGTTCACGGATGTTGCCGGCAGGGAGCTGGAGGAAGCCGCTGGGGCAGACGTTGCCCAGGTGGTCGATGAAGGCGAAGCCATCGCCGTCGTTGACGCCGCGCGGCGACATGCCCAGGCCGGCACTCGCGGAGAAGCCGGCGCCGGAGACGTTGGCGTAGGCGCCGCCGCCGGGGGCGTGGTCGCGGCGGCGGCGCTCGATAACGACGCGGCGGTAGTGCATGGCGGCGGTGGTGCGGACGTCGAAGGGCGCGGACTGGCCGAGCTCGTCGAGCCAGTGGAAGACGGCCTCGTGCTCTTCCGGGGAGATCATGTCGCTGAGCTGGCCCCGGCCGGTGGGCACGAGGAAGAAGAGGCTCCACATGAGCGCGCCCGAATCGGCGACGATGTCCCGGATCTCTTCGAGCCGGTCGAGGGAATAACGGGAGACGGTGGTTCCGATCTGCAGCGGGATGCCGAGATCGGCGATGTCGTCAAGGATTTCGCTGGTGCGGTTGAAGGAGCCGCGGACGCCGCGGAAGCGGTCATGGGATTCGGGATCGGGGCCATCGAGGCTGATGTGCACGCGCGAGACCCCGGCATCGCGTGCGCGCCGCAGCGCATCACGTGTGCAGCGGCCGGTGGCGGAGGGGGAGAAGGCTACGCGGAGGCCTCGATTCGAGGCGTGCTCCATGATGGTGAAGACATCGTCGCGCATGAGCGGGTCGCCGCCGGTGATGATGAGGATGGGGCGGCCGATATCGACGATCTGGTCGACCACTTCGAGCGCTTCCGTGGTGGTGAGTTCGTCGGGGTGGCGGCGCGGCTGGGCTTCGGCACGGCAGTGGACGCAGGCCAGGGCGCAGGCGCGGGTGACTTCCCAGGCGAGCGTGAAGGGCGTCTGCGTGAAGTCGACGTTTGCGAAATCAGGGCGGGCGGCGGGACCGGACCGAGGCGGGCGGGTCATGTGCGGGTCACCTCCGGAGCGTGTTGCCGGTCCCATTCGTCCCAGGCGCCGGTGAAGTAGCGGACGCGGCGCTTCTTGTACTCGACAGTGGAATAGAGAACGGAATACTCATCGAGGCCGGTGGCTTCGCGGATGGCATCGATGCATTCCTGGACGTCGCCGGCCGACCGGCCGTGGATCATGGTGAACAAGCTGTATGGCCAGTCGGGGTAGGTGGGGCGCTGGTAGCAATGGCTGACACTGGCGAAGCCGGCCATGATGGGGCCGAGCCGTTCGCACTCCCCCTCCTCCACAACCCAGACGGCCATGCCGTTGGCACTGAAGCCGGCTTCGCGGTGGCGAACAACGCCAGAGAAGCGGCGCATAGCGCCACGCCGGCGGAGGTCTTCTGCGGTATCGAGAAGCTCCTCGACCGAATCAAAGCTTTCGCGTTCTGCCAGGGCGTCGAAGGGGCGCGAAGTGACCGGGAGGTCGTCCTGCAGGGCGCGGACAGCGCGGATGTCGCGCTCGGTGAGCGGCGCGGATGGTCCGCCGGACGACTCCGGTTCGTCCGTGGATTCGCGGGCGGCGGCTGCGCGGTCCCCGGCGACGTCCAGGCGGACGCCGAGCTTGAAGCGCCGCAAGGTAGGGAGGAGACGGGTGGACTGCGCGCTGGAGAGCCGGTGGAGGCGATCGGTGGTTTCCTCAAGCGAGTGGCCAGGCGGAACGGCGATCGTGTACCAGAGGTTGAAGTCGTGGTCGCGCTGGTAGTTGTGCGAGACGCCCGGGTGGGAACTGACCAGCGCGGCGGCTTCGTCGATGGCCGCAGGATCATAGCGGGCTGCGACCAGGCTGGAACGGTAGCCAAGGGCGGCGGCATCGAAGATGGCGGCGAGCTGGCGGAGCAGGCGGCGGTCCTTGAGCGCCTGCACGTGGCGGAGGACATCGTCCTCGGCCAGGCCGAAGTCCTCGGCGATGGCGCGGTAGGGTTGCGGCACAAGGGGAATGTGCCGCTGAAGCCTGTCGAGCACCCGCGTTTCGGGCGACACTGCGCTGTCGTTATGTCGGGCGTCGTGTTCCATTGATCCCCCTGTGCACCGGCCGTCGGGAGTAAGTCTGGCAGGCGGGGGAAACGGGCGGATGCGACCTGGGTCACACCAGCCGCCTTCCGCCCCCAAACGCCAGCAATTGCTCGTTAGATGCCGGCGGAGGCGATACGTTGCAGCGCGGCCGGGTCATAGATGATGAAGCCGCCGGACGGTTCGGTGGTTAGGATGCCTTCTTCGCGGAAGGAGCGGAGGGCGCGGGCGACGACTTCGCGGACGGAACCGGTAACGTCGGCGATCTCCTGCTGATAGAAGTTGACCAGCAGGGTGCCGTCGCCGCGACCGGAAGCTTCGGAGAGAAGCAGCAGGTGGCGGGCGACGCGCTGCCGGACGGTTGCGGAGGGGTGGTCGGCGAGCTCTGTAAGGGCTTCGTCGTAGCGGCGGGCGTTCTCTTCGGCGATGGCCCAGGCGACTGTAGCGTCGTTCTTTGCCTCGGCAACCACGCGGGAGCGGTCGACGAGCATGAGCTTCGTGGGGCGCATGGTTTCGACGTTGACGGGGGCGCGCCCGGTGGCCGCCGCCGCGGCAAGCCCGAGGACGCCGCCGGGGCCGACATAGCGGACGGTTACCTGGCGGCCTTCGGGGGTCATGATGTAGACGCGGACGAGGCCGGAGACGACGAGGGCGACGTGCGGCTCTTCGCCTTCCCAGTAGATGGTTTCGCGGGCGGGGACCTGGAGGTGGACGGCGCCTTCACAAATGCGCGCGGATGTGGTGGCGGGGATGCGGCCGAAGAAGTCGCCGCGGAGGGCCTCCTGGACTTCCTGAAGAGCGCGGCCAACGGGTTCATAGCGAGCGGGCTGGCTGCGTGAGAGGTCTGAGAGGCGACCAACGGTACGGCCGGGCATAACGGGCGCGGGCCGCTGGCGCGCATTGCGGACTTCGCGTTGCCACTTGTAGCCGGTGATGCTGCGCATGTAGTGGGCGCGTTCGAAGGCAGCGGGGTCGGGGCAGGACTGCTGGCTGAGGCTGCCCTTCATCTGGGCAACGGATTCGTATTCGTTTTCTTCGAGCCATTCTTCGAGGCCCGTGCGCATATCGCGGAGGCGCTGGGGCCCGTGGATGAGCAGGGACGAGGCCATCATGGCGACGTCGGCGCCGGCGAGGAGCGCCTTGGAGGCGTCGGCGGCGGTGTGGACTCCGCCGGTGGCGGCCAGGGAGACATTGATGCGTCCATGGAGGATGGCGATCCAGCGCAGGGGGAGGCGAAGCTCGGCGGAGCTGCTGAGGCGGATGCCGGGCTCGACGGAGAGGCGTTCCAGGTTGATGTCGGGCTGGAGGAAGCGGTTGAACAGGACCAGGCCATCTGCGCCAGCGTCGACCAGGCGGGTAGCCATGTTCGCCATGGAGCTGAAGAAGGGGCCAACTTTCACCGAGACGGGGATTTTGACAACGTCCCGGACCGCGCTGATGAGTTCAAGGTAGCGCCGCTCGACGTCATCGGCGGTGTCCTCGGGGTTGGCGGCGACGAAGTAGACGTTGAGCTCAAGGGCGTCGACGCCTGCGTCTTCCATATAGCGGGCATAGCGGACCCAGCCGCCGGGCGAGATGCCGTTGAGACTGGCGATGACCGGTATGCCCAGGGTGCGCCTGGCCGTTTCGACGGATTCGACATAGTGGCGGGGGCCGGTGCGGAATTCCTGCACGCCCGGGAAGTAGCTTTGCGCTTCGGTGAAGCTATCGACCGAGGATTCGATGATGCGGTGGTAGGCGAGGGCTTCCTCTTCGATCTGTTCTTCGAAGAGGGAACGCATGACGACAGCGGATGCGCCGGCAGCTTCGAGCTCCTGGAGCGCCTGCAGGTCGTCGGACAATGGCGATGCAGACACGACCAGGGGATTGCGGAGTTCAAGCCCCAGGTATCGTGTCGTGAGATCGACCATGTTTATTCCCCCTCCGCATGGTTTCCGCCGTTGCCGTCAAGATCGTCTATGGCAGCGGGCGAATTGCGTTCGATATCTGTGAATTGTTCATAGAGATGCCAGCGCTCGTCGATGTCCGCCTGGGCCGCATCCAGTAGCCGTTGGGCCCGTTCCGGGTTAGAACGCCAGAGCATGGCGAAACGGGCTTCCTGGAGCGCGAAGTCCTTGAAGGGGATGGACGGCTTACGCGAATCGAGGCGGAAGGGGTGGTCGCCGCTCTCCTCGGCGTTGGGGCGGTAGCGGTAGAGCGGCCAGTAGCCGGAGTCGACGGCCGCCTTCTGATGCTGCATGCCTTTGGTCATGTCGATGCCGTGGGCGATGCAGTGGCTGTAGGCCATGATGAGGGACGGACCGGGGTGCGCCTCGGCTTCGGCGAAGGCCCTGATGGTCTGCGCGTTGTCGGCGCCCATGGCGATGTTGGCGACGTAGACGTTGCCATAGGCAGAGGCGATGGTACCCAGGTCTTTCTTGCCGGTCTCCTTGCCTGCGGCGGCGAACTTGGCGACGGCGCCACGGGACGTAGCTTTCGAGGCCTGGCCGCCGGTGTTGGAGTAGACCTCGGTGTCGAGCACCAGGATGTTGACATTGCGGCCGCTGGCGAGGACGTGGTCGAGGCCGCCGAAGCCGATGTCGTAGGCCCAGCCGTCGCCGCCGACGATCCAGACGCCCTTGTGGATGAGGGCGTCGGCCAGGTTTGCGAGCTCGGCAACAGCCGGGTCGGCGTCTCCCAGCTCAGACAGTCGGGCCCGGAGTTGCGCGAGGCGCTCGCGCTGTCCCTGGATGCCGGCTTCTGAGCGCTGGTCGGCCTCGAGGAGGTCGCGGGCAAGTTCTTCGCCGACCTGCGGGGCGAGCTGCTCGATGAGGGTGCGCGCCAGGGATTCGTGCTGGTCGAGGGCCATGCGCATACCCAGTCCGAACTCGGCGTTGTCCTCGAAGAGGGAGTTTGCCCAGGCGGGGCCGCGGCCGTCGCGGTTGGCCGACCAGGGCGTCGTGGGCAGATTTCCGCCGTAAATGGAGGAGCAGCCAGTGGCGTTGGCAACGATGGAGCGATCGCCGAACATCTGGGACAGGAGCTTGAGATAGGGCGTTTCGCCGCACCCGGCGCAGGCGCCGGAGAATTCGAAGAGCGGCTCCAGGAGCTGGGAACCCTTGATGCTGTCGGGGCGCACGCGGGTCCGGTCGACCTCAGGAAGTTCGAGGAAGTGGGTGAAGTTGGCGCGTTCACGTTCCAGGTTGTGCTCGCGCGGTTCCATGTTGATGGCCTTGTGGCGGACCATGGACTTGCTGCGGGCGGGGCAGACATCGACGCAGATGCCGCAGCCTGTGCAGTCGTCGGGCGCCACCTGGATGGTGAGGAGTTCGCCGGGGAGGTCGCGGCCCTGCCATTCCTTGTGCTGGAAGCCTTCAGGGGCGCCGTTAAGCGCGGCGGGATCGTAGACCTTCATGCGGATGGCTGCGTGCGGGCAGACCAGGGCGCACTTGGCGCAGTCGATGCAGATGCTCGGGTCCCAGATGGGGATCTGGTCGGCGAGGCCGCGCTTTTCCCATTTGGCGGTGGCGGTGGGGAAGGTGCCGTCGGGCAGCAGGGCGCTTACGGGGAGCAGGTCGCCCTTGCCTTCGAGCATGAGGCCGGTGACGCGCTGGACGAAGTCCGGTGCGGTGGCCGGCACGAGCGGCGGGGCTTCGGGCGCGAGTGGCGCATGCGCGGGGATGACCAGCTCTTCGATGGCCCGCAGGGCGCGGTCGACCGCCGCCTGGTTGCGCTCGACGACGGTTTCGCCGCGGACTTCGTAGGTTTCATGGATGGCGTGCTTCATGGCTTCGGTAGCTTCCTCCTGCGGGAGGACACCGGAAAGCGCGAAGAAGCCAGCCTGGAGCACGGTGTTGATGTGATCGCCGAGGCCGACCTCGCGCGCGATGCGGTGGCCATCGACGACGAAGACGCGGAGCTGCTTGTCGATGATCTGCTGCTGGATGTCGCGCGGCAGGTGGTCCCAGGTGGCCTCGGCGCCATAGGGGCTGTTCAAAAGGAAGGTCGCGCCCTGCTTTGCGCTGCCCAGGATGTCGAGCCGCTCCAGCAGGTGGAACTGGTGGCAGGCGACGAAGTCGGCATTGGAGACCAGGTAGGTGGAGTTGATCGGCCGGGGGCCGAAGCGCAGGTGAGAGACCGTGGTGGCGCCGGACTTCTTGGAGTCGTAGACGAAGTAGGCCTGCGTATTGAGATCGGTGTGCTCGCCGATGATCTTTGCGGTGTTCTTGGTGGCGCCGACGGTGCCGTCGCTGCCAAGGCCGAAGAAGACGGCTTCGATGACGCCGTCGCCGTTGGTTTCGAAATCCTCAAGGGGCGGGATGCTGGTGTGGGAGACATCGTCGTTGATGCCGACGGTGAAGTGGTTCTTCGGGCGGGCGTTGGCCAGTTCGGCGAAGACGCCGGCGGCCATGGCGGGGGTGAACTCCTTCGAGGCCAGACCATAGCGTCCGCCGACGACTGCGGGCATGCGCCCGAACGGCGTGTTGCCCGCGCTGAACTCTTCGGCCAGGGCCGTGACGACATCCTGGTAGAGCGGCTCCCCGGTGGCGCCGGGCTCCTTCGTGCGGTCGAGGACAGCGATGCGCTCGACGGTTGGGGGAAGGGCCTGGGCGAATGCGGCGACGGAGAAGGGCCGGAAAAGGCGGACCTTGATCAGGCCGACCTTTTCGCCGCGGGCGTTGAGCGCATCAACGGCCTCTTCGACAGCACCTGCGCCGGAGCCCATGAGGACGATGACGCGGTCGGCGTCCGGGGCGCCGACGTAGTCGAAGAG
>SLAK01000225.1 GCA_007126855.1 Dehalococcoidia bacterium
CGCTTCGGCGTGAAGGTGCCGGACAGCCACCCCGCGCTCATCAGCGCGCAGGACTTCCGGCGTGTGCAGGAGCGGCTCCAGGCGCGCCAGCCATCTGCCCGGCGGCGGACGGTGCAGCCCTTCCTCCTCAGCGGCATCGCCCATTGCGCCCGCTGCGGCAACCGGATGATCGGCGTCAGCCGCCGGCAGAACTGGAAGACCCGCAGCGGCGAATCCCGCAGCGCCACCTACCGCTACTACCAGTGCGAAACGCGCACCAACCAGAACGCCTGCGAATACAACACCCAGCGCGCGGCCGAACTCGAAACCCGCGTGCGCGAAGAGCTTGCCCGGGACGGCGCCGCGCCCACCCGCATGCCACGCACCGGCAACGTCCAGACCTACATCGACGACGCCACCGCGCAGGCGGAGCGCATCGAAGGGCAGCTCCGGCGGCTGCGCCGGCAGGTCGAAGAGCTTGTCGCCGACACGGCCTTCGGGCACATGAATCTGGAGCGGATGCGCACCATCGGGGGCGAGCTAGCCCGGGAGCAGCAGGCACTCCAGGCGCAGTTGCGGGAGGCAAAGGAGCGGCTCGCCGCCCAGCGCTCCGTGGACGAACACCGCGAATACCTGGAGCAGCTCCGCGCCCGGTTGAGCACCGACTGGGAAAAGCTCGAATTTGGCGAACTCCAGGGCGCCCTGCGGGAGCTGGTCGACCGCGTCGAGGCCGACGGCAAGGACGTGCGCGTCTACCTGCGGGCGTAATCGCCGCTGCCGCCCGGCCGGGACCCGGTCGCCGTTTCCTATACTGGTCCTGTTGCGGTATGTGACCCGGACGGTCCAGCTTTTCGCCTGGCGAGCTGCCATGCTCGTGCTCGCCGCGGTTGCCATCCTTGCGCTGGCCGCACTGCCCCAGGGCGCCCGCGCGGGCGACGGCGAACCCCGGTCAGACGCCCAGGCCAGCCCGGAAGAACAGCTCGCCGCGCGCCATGCACCCATCCTCTACATTCCGCAACAGTCCCGGCTCTGCGCGGATGACGGTACTCCCTACCACCCGGTGCCGGTCGAGATGGTGCTGGACAACCCGTATGTGGTGCTACGCGGCGCCGACCGTGAAGTGGTCACTGAAGCGCCCTCGGCCGCAGACCTGTTCCAGGGAGGCCCCGAGCTCTACCTGGACTTTCCCGGTAACCCGCTCTCTCCCGGCTGTCGCTACGAACTGGACCACCGGACCTGGAGCGCCGGCTACCCGCCCGTCACCTATGCCCGCGTGGCGCAGGAAGAAGGTCGCCGCGGCGTCATCCTGCAGTACTGGTTCTTCTATTACTTCAACGACTGGAACAACAACCACGAAGGCGACTGGGAGCTGATCCAGCTCGTCTTCGATGCCGAATCCGTGCAAGAGGCCCTGGCACAGGAGCCGGACCGCGCGTCCTATGCCCAGCACGGCGGCGGCGAACGCGCGGACTGGGACCATGGCCGCTTCCACCAGGAGGGCGGGCGGCCTGTCGTCTATGTCGCTACCGGTTCGCACGCCAGCCAGTTCACGCCGCGGATGTACCTGGGTCACGGCGAGCCCGGCACGGGCTTCGGCTGCGACGACGCACGGGGCCCGCACCGCCGCGTCGAGCCGGAAGTGCGCCTGATGCCGGAGCCTGGCGACGTCGATTCGCCGGACGACGACTTCGCCTGGCTAACCTTCGAGGGGCGCTGGGGGCAGCGGCTCCCGGGGCACAACAACGGCCCCACGGGGCCAAACATGAAGCGCTACTTCCACGCGCCGCTGAGCTGGGAGGAAGAGCACCGCAGCCGCAGCATCGTCGTGCCCGGCGACGGTCTCTTCGGGACCCAGGGTGTGTCCACGTTCTGCGATGTGGCCGCGTTCGGCGGGACGATGCTGCTGATGTTCACGGACAGCCCGGTGCTGGTGACGGTCTCGGTGTCGGTCGTTGCCATTGCCCTGGCGACGGTGGCGGCCGGGCTGGCGCTGGCCGTCTGGCGGGCGCGTTCTGCACGGCTCGCGGGTCCAGACAGCTACCGGCAGGCTCGTTCGATCGGGCAGATCATCCGCGCCACGGCGATCATCTACCGTGCACACTGGCGCCCAATGCTCTTGCTCGCGATAGTGCTGGTGCCGGCCGGCGCGGCAATTGCATCGCTCCAGCGCGCGCTCTGGGCTATCCCCTATGTGGGGACCATCTTCGACCTGGCGGGCGATCGTGGCTTCAACGCCTTCGCGACGCTCATCTATGGCTACGGCGCGACCCTCCCGGTCTTTGCGGTCGTCACCGCCGGGGTTGTGGCCACAATGCACCAGCTCGAGCGGGGCCAGCGCCCGTCGGCGCGCGAGTCGTATCGGGTGATGCTTTCGAATGCGCTGCCCGTCATCGGAGCCCGGCTGCGGGCCGTGGTGATTGTCACGCTGCTCTTTGTGAGCATCATCGGCATCCCGCTCGCCATCTACTTCATGGTGCGCTGGCTCTTCATCGAAGAGACCATCATCCTCTCGGGCTCGTCGTGGAGTGAGGCCGCGGCGCGCAGCTCGACCCTGGTCCACCGCCACTGGTGGCGCACACTGTTTGTCGCGAGCCTCCTGGGCGGGATCGGCGGCTTTTCGGTGCCCTTCCTAGTGCTGACGTTGATCCTGTGGACGCCCTTGCCCGTCGAACTCATCAATGCGGTGAGCGCGCTCGCCTATGCAGCGCTGCTCCCGGCCATCGGGGTCATGTTGACCTTTGCCTACTGGGACCTGAGCGACCGGTACGCGCGGTCGACGGGTCTTGATCATCCGCCTCTGGCCACTGCCGACCGGTAAGCACGACTGTTTCTGCTGGTGTCCAGGTGTGTGCTTCCGGCAAGGTCAGATCGACCGGCTTATTGGCCCTTTCGATTCCTTTGCTGTGACCCATCCGACCCGTTGCAGCGCTCGCGGGGGTGATACGGTAGCTGAAGAAAGGCCGCGCGCTTCGTAGCGCGGCTCGCAGGATGCGCTTCTATGCACCAGCCCGGCCCGAAACATGTCGTCGAAGCACGCGGTGTGACGAAGACTTACGACACCGGCAAGGTGCAAGTGCAGGCGCTGCGCGGCGTCGACCTGGTTGTTGGCCGTGGCGAAATGGTGGCGGTGATGGGGCCCTCGGGCTGCGGAAAGACGACGCTGCTCAACTGCCTTTCGGGGCTCGACAGCATCGACGCGGGCGACGTCCAGATCGAGGGCGTTTCGCTGGCATCGATGACCGATAAGCAGCGCACGCGCTACCGCGCCGAGCGCATGGGCTTCGTCTTCCAGTTCTATAACCTGCTGCCCGACCTGGATGGAGTGGAGAACGTCGAATTGCCCCTCCTGGTCGCCGGCGTACCCTTACGCACCGCACGCACTCGGGCGCGCAACGCATTGGAGCTGGTCGGCCTCGAAGGGCAGGCACAGCAGCGCCCCGGCGAGCTTTCCGGCGGGCAACGCCAGCGGGTCACCATCGCAAGAGCGCTCGTGAACGAGCCGGCCATAGTCTGGGCCGACGAACCGACCGGCGATCTGGACAGCCAGACCGCGATGGAGGTCATGGAGCTCATGCGGCGGCTCAACGAGGAGCAGGGCACCACCTTCGTTATCGTCACCCACGACATCGCAATCGGCCGCGCCACCGACCGCATCGTGCGGATGATGGACGGTGAGATCGTCGACGACCAGGTAACGGAGCGGCCTCGCGCCGCTCCGGCGGCGGAAGTGCCCGTGCGCCACGGGGGAGGAGCCAGCTAGGATGCATGCCCGCGTGACCCAGTTCGAGATCGACCTCGTCCGCATCGACGCCACCGAAGCGGTCGAGCGCTTCAAGCAGCTCATCCTGCCGGCGCTGCAATCGCAACCGGGCTATGCCGGGGCTTACGGACTGCTCGGCGGCGACGGCAAGGGCGAGCTGATCACCCTCTGGGAAACGGAGGAGGCAGCCGAAGCCGGTCTTCGCAGCGGCTACTACGAGGAGCAGGTTGCGAAATTCGTCACTTTCTTTCGCGCTCCGCCCGGCCGGGAGCACTATGCGGTCGTCCTCGCTGACGGCCCCCATGTCCAATCAATGCATACCTGAGCGCCGCTATGACCACTCTTTTCGGCGTCCCGATCGATGTGTTGGTCGTGGTCCTGGCCCTCGCTTTTGCGGCCATGGTAGGAAGCCTGGTCGCGCTGGGGTTACGTAACCCAATCCTGCTGCGCCTGGGCTTGCGGAAGATCCCGCGGAGCTGGGGACGCTCGGCGCTCATCGTCGCGGGGCTCATGCTGGCGACGACGATCATCGCCGCGGCCCTCTCCACCGGCGACACCATGGCCCACACCTTCCGCCAGACCGCGCAGCTTTCACTGGGCCACATCGACCAGACGGTGGCGTCCGCGCGCGGCCAGGTCGGCATGCAACAGGGGCTCGCCGATACCTACTTCGACGAAGCCATCTTCGATGACATCACCGCGCAAACCGCCGCGCTCGAGGTGGTCGACGGCGTCGCGCCGGCAATCCTCGGCACCGTGGCGGTGCAGAACCTCGACAGCCTCCGAAGCGAACCTCGCACGGGACTCTTCGCGGCAGCTCCGGAACACATGGAGGGCTTTGGCGAGATCCGCACGCTGGATGGCCAGGTTGTGGATCTGGGTGCTCTTGGGCCCGGAGAGCTGTATCTGAACGCCGATGGCGCCGAAGACCTGGGCGCGGAAGCCGGCCACGAACTCCTGGTGCTCGCCGGCGCCGCGCAGCAGACCTTCCGCGTCGCCGCCGTCGTCGACTATGAAGGGTCTGGCACCGACGGCGCTGCGGTACTGATGCCCCTGGCCGCGGCCCAGGAGCTCCTTGGTGTCCCGGGACAGGTCAGCCACGTCCTGATCTCGAACGCCGGCGGTCCGCTCGAAGGGGCACGGCATACGGAAACCGTCGAGGCAGCCATCACTTCCACGCTCGAAGGCACGGGGTTGAAGGTGCACCCGGTGAAGCAGGATGCGATCGACCTGGCCGACGAAATCGCGATTTCCTTCACCACCTTCTTCGCCACCTTCGGCATGTTCTCCATCGTCGCGGGCATCCTGCTCATCTTCCTGCTCTTCGTGATGCTCGCTGCGGAGCGCCGCCCGGAGATGGGCATCGCCCGCGCGATCGGCACCCAGCGCAGCCAGGTGGTGCGCATGTTCCTCTATGAAGGGCTGGCCTACGACCTGGTGGCCGCCGCCGTCGGCGCGCTGGCCGGCGTCGGCGTCGCCTTTGTGATGGTGTTCGTCATGGCCATAGCCTTCGGCGGGGGCCTGGGCATCGACATCGAGCACGACGTGCGCCCGCAGAGCCTGGCCGTTGCCTTCCTGCTGGGTGTCTTCCTCACCTTTGTCACCGTGGCGCTCTCCGCCTGGCGGATAAGCAGCCTCAATATTGTCGCGGCGGTGCGAAACCTGCCCGAACGGTCAGTGGACGGCAAGGGTGGCCGCCTCTGGTGGCTGGGTGCTGCTGTGGTGTTCCTCGGTGTCGTCGTCACGGCAGCCAGCCTGTCCACGGGCGACTACGCCGCCTTTAGCCTTGGCATCACCCTCCTCGCCGCAGGGACGGTGCCGGTGCTGCGGCGGATCGGCGTGCCAGACCGCGCGGCGTTCACGTTGCCGGGGTTGGCCCTGCTCGCAATCATGCTCCTTCCTTCAAGCGTCCTCGAACTGGTTTTGCCGGACCTGGCGATCAGCTATTCGGCGTTTGTCGTTGCGGGCGTCGCGGTGGTGCTTGGCGCCACCTGGGTCGTGATGTTCAATGCAGACCTCATCGTGGCCGCCGTCATGGGCACCCTGGGCCGGCTGCCCGCGTTCGCGCCCGTGATGAAGACGGCAGTCTCGCGGCCGATCGCCAACCGCTTTCGCACCGGGGCGACGGTGGCCATGTTCAGCCTGGTTGTGCTGACCGTGGTGATCACCTCCGCTACCACCTTCGTGATCGCGCGCGCAATCGATGATGTCGACCGTTTCGGCGGCGGCTTCGATTTGCGCGCGACCGTGATGCCAACCAGCCCGATCGAAGACTTCGAGACCGCGGTGGCCGGAACGGAAGGGCTCGATCCTGCCGTGTTCGAGCGCATCGCGCCGCAGTCCATTCTTGCCTCCGAAGCGCGCCAGCTTGGGACCGAGCAGGACTTCGAGGCATTCCCCGTCTTCGGCTTCGGCGACGCCTTCATCGGCGCGGCACCGTACAGCCTCTCCACGCGCGCGCAGGGCTTCGACTCCGACGAGGCGGTCTGGCAGGCGATGCAGGATGACCCCGGCCTTGCGGTCATCACCCACTTCGCGGTGCCTGCCCGTGAAGCCCTGGGGATTGTCGGCGGCGGCCTGCCAGACTTCCGGCTGGAAGGCTTCTATATCGAAGACGAATCCTTTGAACCGGTCGATGTGGAGGTGCGAGACCCTCAGACCGGCGCATCGACGACAGTGACCGTCGTTGGCGTATTGCCCATCATCTCGCCGGACCAGTACCTCACGGGCCTGGTGACCAGCCAGCAGGCCATGGTGGACACGTTCGGGGACCAGGCCCGCCCCATCGCTTACTGGATCGACCTCGACGATACGGCCGACGTAGAGACCGTTGCGGCAGCACTCGAGACCGGCTTCTTCGCGCACGGCATGCAGGTCGACGTCATGCAGGACGTGGTGGACGAAGTGGTGGCGGGAAACCGCACCTTCACTTACCTGGTGCAGGGCTTCCTGGGCCTCGGGCTCGTGGTTGGCGTCGCCGCGCTCGCGGTCATCACTGCGCGTTCCGTGGTCGAACGCCAGCGGGACCTGGCCGTGCTTCGCTCCATTGGCTTCCAGCGCGGCATGATCTATCTCCTCGTGCTTGTGGAGACCTCCTTCATCGCGCTGATCGGCATCCTCCTCGGCTTCCTGCTCGGGATCGTCATTGCCTACGACATCATCATCGACCTGGCCGGCCAGCCCGCCTTCCCCGGCGTGGAGTTCGCGATGCCCTGGCTCAATCTGGTCATCATCTTCGTCATCGTCTACGTGGCAGCCATTCTCACGGCGTTGCTCCCCGCCAGGAAGGCGGCGAACGTCTATCCCGCCGAAGCCTTGCGCTACGACTGACGGGCTCATGCTCTTCCGGGACGGGATGCCCCGGGCCGGCGACGATACGCGCCACCCCCGTGATTTACAGGGGAATTTCGTCCAGGCGGGCGTACTCACGGAACATCCGGGTCGCGGAGAAGGCTGGCCCATGGACGCGAAGCGACTCCCTTATCCACTGCACCCAGCGCACCGGGATCCCCCGATCATCGCGCTGATAAAACATGGGTAAGACCTCGTGTTCAAGGAGGTCGAACAGCGCTGCGGTATCGCGCCCGTCCTGGTCCTCCGGCGAAAGGCCCGGGTCCGAATCGATTGCCCATCCGGTCCCGGGCCGGTAGGCCTCCGCCCACCAGCCATCGAGCACGCTGAGTTGAAGACCCCCGTTGAGCACCGACTTCATGCCGCTGGTGCCGCTCGCTTCTTGCAGGGCTCTCGGCAGGTTCACCCAGAGGTCGCAACCCTGCACCAGCCGCGCCGCAAGGTTCATGTCGTGGTCTTCCAGGAATACCACGCGGCCGGCGGCGTTCGGTAGCTCGTTCAGCGCGAAGACCTGTTGCACAGTCCGCTTGGCCTCATCGTCCTGCGGGTGCGCGCGCCCGGCGATGAGCAGTTGAACCGGCCGTTCGCCGTCGATCATGCGAAGCCCGCGCTCCGGATCGCGGGTAATGAGATAGAGCCGCTTGTAGGTCGCGATGCGGCGCGCAAAGCCGATCGTCAGCGTCTCGTCGTTCCACAAATCTGCTGCCGATTCGCTGTAGGCGACCGATGCCCCCCGGCCCAGGCGTTCGCCGACGCTGCGCTCCCGGACAAAGGCCGCGAGCTTCGACCGTAGCCGCTGCCGCACCGCCCAGATCTCCTCGTCGGGGATCTGCATCACGCCATCCCAGGCGCCATCGTCGCCCCAGTCTGGCACGAAGCGGTTCACCAGCGAGGCCATCTCGGGCGCCATCCAGGTTGGCCGGTGCACGCCGTTCGTGATGTGCGCTATCGGTATCTCGTCAACGCCACGGTCCGGCCACACACTCTGCCACATCGAGCGTGCCACGCTCCCGTGGAGCCGGCTCACGCCGTTCGAAGCGCCCGCCAGGCGCAGGGCGAGCGGGGTTAGCCCAAATGGCTCGGATCCGTCCTCAGGGCGAACCCGCGCCAGCGCCATCAGTTCCGGCCAATCCAGCCCCGTATGGCCGGAGAGGTCCGGAAGCACAGCACGAATGTGGCCCTCGTCGAATGACTCGTTGCCGGCCGCAACAGGCGTGTGTGTTGTGAACCGCGTTTGCGCCGCGACGTTGGCCTTGGCGTCTTCCAACGTCTCGCCGGCCGCGAGGTGCTCACGCATGAGCTCCACGAGCGCGAGGGCCGCGTGACCTTCGTTCAAGTGGAGCAGGCTCGGTTCGAAGCCCATCGCCCGGAGAGCGCGCACCCCGCCGATGCCGAGTAACGCATACTGCGCGAGCCGAAGGTCGCGGTTGCCCACGTACAACCGCGCGCTGATCCACCGGTCCGCCGGCGAATTGTCGGGATGGTTGGCGTCGAGCAGGTAGAGCGGGACCCTGCCCACGTCCACCCGCCAGATGTGCGCCGCGACCTCGCGACCGTGGATCGGCACGCGGATCGTGAGCGGAAGCGCGTCGCCTCCGCGGACCTGCACCGCCGGCAGGCGGTCAGAGTCAGTCTCCAGCCAGTACTCGTGTTGCCAGCCCGACACATCCAGTTGCTGGTGGAACGAACCTTCCGTATAGAAGAGCCCGACGCCAATCACCGGCGCCGCCTGATCCGACGCTTCTTTCAGAAAGTCTCCCGCCAACACACCAAGGCCGCCCGCATAGAAGGGAAGCGAGGAGTGCACGCCGAATTCCGCACAGAGGAAGGCGACAGGCCTCCCGGTCTGCAGCATCGAGGCGTCTTGCCGCTTCATGTCCGCCTGAAAACGCGCCTTGAGGCCGTGAACGCGCTCGACAAAGGATGGCGATGAGGCCAGCGCACGAAGGCGAGCGGGCGTGACCTCCTCCAGCAACCGCACAGGGTTGAAGCCGCAGCGCTCCCACCGGCGCGGAGCGACGGACTGGAACAGCTCCTCGCCGCCTGGCGCCCACGACCACCAGTAGTTGTAGGCCAGCGTGGCCAGTGCCCGTAACTCTTCCGGTATGCGATCCGCCAGCGCTTCGGCCGCAGCCGACACATCGCGCGTGCCGTCGCTCTCGCTGTAGGGGGCCGCCATAGGGGCAGCATGCTGTTCGCTCCGACACCCCGCAATGGCCTGCCGGGACCAGGCGACCGGGCAAATGGTCTGCCACCGCGCATGTCCAGCAGCGGGCCCCGCCATGAAAAGGAGACCGCCGTTCGGCGGAAGCGGCGCGAGGGAGCGGTGGACGTGGTTTGGGCGCTGGGGCATAGTTGGTCCATGGGGTGACCAGGTCCTTCGCTCACGCGGAACCACTGCTTGAATTGCGTCTGCTGGGTGGTTTCGATGCCCGTATCGGCCAGGAACCCGTCGTGGGATTCGGGTCGGAACGGTTGCGCTCTCTGCTTGTCTACCTGGTAGTCCATCGCCATGCAGCGCAGGAGAGACGGCACCTGGCCCTGCTCCTGTGGCCGGACTCGCCGGAGGGGCAGGCGCGGAACAACCTTCGCCAGCTGCTGCATAACCTGCGTTACGCCCTCCCCGAGTCAGAGCGCTTCCTTGATATCGGCGTGCGTGACGCCCGGTGGCGGCCCGACGCGCCCGCTGAGATCGACATGGTGCGCTTTGAGCAGGCCGCGGAACGCGCCGAGGCCAGCCCCGCTCGGGACACGCTGGTGGCCGCCGCAAAGCTCTACGGGGGCGACCTCCTCCCGGGCTGTTACGACCACTGGATCGTGGACGAGCGCGAGCGTCTCCGGGCCCGGTACGCCCGGGTCCTGGAACGGCTCATGACACTCGCAGAGGACTCTGGCGATGACATAGAGGGTATCGGCTATGCCCAGGAACTCCTCCGAGTCGAGCCCCTTCACGAAGAGGCCTATCGCTCGCTGATGCGTCTCTACGCCGAAGCCGGGGATCGGGCTCGCGCGCTTCGTGTCTATCACCAGTGCGCGTCGGTTCTCGCGGACGAGCTCAGCGTCGAGCCAAGCCTGGAGACGCAACGTCTCCACCGCGCGCTTCTCGACTCGCCTGACCTTCCCTCCGGGGATCGCGGACCTGCGAGTGCCGGGGCCGCCGCTCCGCTTGTCGGCCGGGCGGTTGAGTGGCAGCGCTTGCATGGTGCCTGGACAAACGCCGCGCAAGCACGGACTCGCCTGGTGCTCGTCACCGGGGAGGCAGGCATTGGAAAGAGCAGGCTCGTCGACGAACTGAGCTCCTGGTGCGCACACCGCGGTGTCCTCACTGCGAAGGCGCGTGCCTATGCCGCCGAGGGCCGGCTTCCCTACGCGCCCATTGTCGACCTCGTCCGTTCGAAGGCGACACAGCCACACCTGACGAAGCTCGATGCGGTACACACACGGGAGCTCGCACGCCTGCTTCCCGAACTCGGTCCCAGGGAAGAACTCCATCCGGGGCTGCTCACCGAAGCGGAGCAGCGCCGGCAGTTGTTCGAAGCGCTGGTCCAGGCGTTGCTCGCCGCCGGTACTTCCACCCTTCTGGTGCTCGACGACCTGCAATGGGCGGATGGCGAGACCATCGCCTTCCTGCATTACCTGGCCCGCGTTGAAACGCCGGCGCACTTCATGGTGGCGGCGACAGTTCGGGACGACGAAGTCGGCGCCGACCATCCGCTAGCGGCAGTCCTCGCGAGCCTCCGGCGCATTGGCGCTGTCGATGAGATCCGGCTCGGCCCCCTGGAAAGGCAGGATGTGCGGAGCATTGCACAGGCGGTCGCCGGGAGGGAGATCGGGGAGTCAGTCGTCGAACGGCTTTTCCAGGAATCAGAAGGCAATCCCTTCTTCCTCACCGAGATGATCCGTGCAGGCGGCGGGAGCTCGGCAGCGGGGCTGCCGCCGGGGGTGCAGGCAGTGATCGCGCAGCGGCTTGGCCATCTCTCGGACAACGCCCGCGGCCTTGCGGGTGTCGCCGCGGTGCTCGGGCGGGAGTTCACCTTCGAGGAGCTCCTCCGCACCTCGAAGATGCCAGAGGACGCTGTTGTTGAAGCGATCGATGAGCTCTGGGAGCGGCGCCTTGTCAAAGAGCAGGGCACCGACGCCTACGACTTCACCCACGACAAGATCCGCGAAGTCGCATACTCAAGGATTGCTCCCGCGCGCCGGCACCGCATCCATCGCGATGCCGCGCGTGCCATCGAAGCAGTGCACCAGCCGGACCTCGACCGGGTGGCCGCACGGGTCGCGGCCCACTATGACCGTGGTGGCCTGCCGGCCCAGGCCGTGGCCTCTTACGAGCGCGCCATCGCTGCCGCCAGGCGCGTGTTTGCCGATGCCGAGGTGGTGGCCCTGGCGCGCCGTGCCCTCGCGCTGGTTGATCAGCTCCCGCAGAGCCCCGAACGTGACGGGCGGGAGCTGTCGCTGCTGATGTCCCTGGGCGTGGCGCTCTACGCGAGGAAGGGTATCGCCGAATCTCGCACCGTGTATGAGCGCGCACGCCGCCTGTGCCTGCGCCGCCGTGGGCAGGTCGATCCGCCGATCCTTCGCATCATGGGCAACCTGGCAATCACCCGGCGCCGGTTCCCTGACGCTTATGCCCGTGGTGTCGAGCTTCTCCAGCACTGGGAACACCATGAAGATCCCATTGCGAAGGTCGAAGGATACTTCCTCATTGGCGCCGCCGAGGTCTGGAGGGGCGAAGTCGCCTCTGGCAGGCGCAACCTCCAGCAGGCCGTCGCTTCCTACCATCGAGACCGCGCGAGCGACCATATCGAGAACTTCGCGCAGGACGCAGGAGCCATCTGCCTCTCCCGCGTTGGCTTCGCTTCCTGGTACCTGGGTGAGCTTGATCGCGCATTCACGCTCTCAGACCAGGCGCTCGGCCAGGCCACCGAGCTTGCTCACCCGTACACCACGGGCGTCGTCCTATCGATGGACGCATGGCTTAGCGTCGAGGCCGGAGACATCGCCAGGCTTCGCGGGCGCCTGGACGATATGGAAGCGCTCGCACTTCCCAACGCATTCGTCGAGGGCATGATGCGTGCTTCGCAGGGATGGCTGCATATCCACGATGGTGACCTGCCGGCTGGCATAACGCGGCTTCGGCAGGCCCTCGATGGCGCCGTCACCGCGGGCGAGGGCGTGGCAGAATCCTTCATTCGCCCGCTGCTCGCGCGGGCCTGTGCCATCGCTGGTGATGCACAGGCAGGCCTCCGCATCCTCGAACATGGGCGCTCCACCTTCATACATGAGATGCCCTTCCACGCCGCCGAATTCCAGCGCCTCCGCGGAGAATTCCTGGCAGCTTGCGAGGGAGACCAGGCCGAGGTCGTCGCGGCCTTCCGCAGGGCCAGCGCCATCGCTCAGGACCAAAAGATGATGCCCCTCGAGCTCCGGGCTCGCACATCGCTTGTGCGCTGGCTCCAGGAGACAGGCGCCGATGAGGCGGCTACCAGTGAGCGCGAGCTTCAGGACCTGCTCGGCCGCTTTGCTGAGGGATTGCAGTGCCGGGATCTGGTCGAGGCCAGGGCTGTGCTCGGCCAGCCAGCCTGACCACCGCCGGTCCGCCAGGGTCACGCTGGCTAACGCCCGCGCTAACGGAAGACGATCGCCTGCCCCGTCACGATGACCGCGAACTCAAAAAGCGGGTGTCCGCGTTCGACACCCCGGGAGGTGAGCAGTGATTAAGACGGACTTCGTTTCGCTGACGCACGAGATTGGGCCGGGCTTCGCCGAGCGTGCGGCCCAACACGATGCAGACGACACGTTCGTGAGCGAGAACTATGAGGAGCTGAAGAAGCACCGGTTCTTCTCCGCGGCGGTCCCGGCTGAGCTTGGTGGTGGCGATGCGAGCCACGCGGAACTCGCGGAGATGCTCCGGATAATGGCGCACTACTGCAGTTCGACCGCGCTGGCCTTTTCGATGCACACGCACCAGGTGGCGGTGCCAGCCTGGCGGTGGCGCAACCAGGGGGCGCCGGTGGACGGGCTCCTCCAACGCATTGCCGATGAGCAGCTCGTGCTCGTGAGCACGGGGGGCGCCGACTGGCTGGACGGTTCGGGCGATGCAGTCAGGGTAGACGGTGGATTCAAGGTCAACGCGCACAAAGTCTTCGCCAGCGGCGTTCCCGCCGGGGACATATTGCTGACGATGGCCCGCCACGAAGACCCGGCCGAGGGAACCGTGGTCCTGCACTTTCCGCTCCCGCTCTCGACCCCTGGCGTGAAGGTGATGGACAACTGGAAGGCCCTCGGCATGCGCGGCACGGGATCGCACGACGTCGTGATCGATGGCGTGTTCGTCCCTGAGGGAAGCATCGCGAGCCAGCGGCCGGCGGGAAAATGGGTGCTGCCGTTCCACATCGTCGCGTCACAGGCGCTCCCTCTCATCTGCGCTGTGTATGTCGGGATCGCCGAGAAGGCACGGAACCTGGCCTGGGAGCGCGCGGCCGGGAAGCGGAATGACACGGATGTCCAGCTCCTGGCGGGAGAGACGGAGAACGAGCTTCGGACAGCACAGATCGCGCTCGATTGCATGCTCGAGCTGGTTGCGACAAGCGAGCCGGGCCCCGAGATGACAAACGAAGTGCTCATTCGTCGAACCCTGCTTGGGAACGCAGCGATCCGGACGGTGGAGAAGGCAATGGAGCTTGCGGGTGGCGCCGCGTACTTCCGGTCGGCCGGACTGGAGCGGCTCTTCCGCGATGTCCAGGCGGCACGCTACCACCCGCTGCATGAGAAGCGGCAGCTGCTGCACACGGGCCGATACGCGCTCGGCCTGCCGGTGGACTAATGCTGCGGTAGCCGGGCTGATCCTGCAGTGCCTGTGCAGCGCATCGGGGGATGGCCCGTTCCGGCGGCGGGATTAGCCGCCAGAACGCGGGGCCAGCAAGGAATGGCGTGCGAACTCCCGTGCCCTGGAAAACGAAAGAGGAGGACTGGATGGATGTCGCGAAACTCGACCGGAACAGTATCGACCATGTGCTCGCGACGACGCGGGCAGTGAGGCGGCGGCTCGACCTGGAACGGCCGGTCCCGCTTGAGGTGGTCCGCGAATGCCTGGAGCTGGCTCTCCAGGCGCCAACAGGATTCAACCAGCAAAACTGGCGGTGGCTTGTCGTCACGGACCCCGAAAAGCGTCAGGCCATTGGCGAGATCTTCCGCCGGGTGGAACGGCCGTTCATGGACATGATGGAGCAAAGCATTCGCAATGGTGACGAGGAGACCCGGAAGGTGGCCACTTCCTCGTGGTACCTGGCAGAGCATCTCCACGAGGTGCCGGTGCACGTCATCCCCTGCAGCATCTCGCGGATCGATGGAGTCCGGGCGATGTTCGACTCGCTGGGCTACGAGACGGACCTCGAGAACATGGCGGCATCGGCGATCTACGGGGAGCTCTGGCCGGCGGCGTGGAGCTTCATGCTGGCGCTGCGCAGCCGTGGACTGGGGTCGTCGCTGACCATGATCCACCTCGGCGCTGAATCCGAAGTGGCGGAACTGCTGGAGATTCCCGAAGACGTGACCCAGGCGGGCCTCCTCCCCGTGGCGTACTTCCGCGGGGAGGATTTCCGGCCGGGGCCGCGGCGCCCGGTGGATGACGTGACGTTTTACGATGCCTGGGGACAGCCGGTGCCCGCACGGTGAGGGCTGTCTCCGGCGTCTCCCGCCTGACGGGTCCTATGGCTCCTGTGGCCCGCTCCCTGCCTCGGGCTGTACCTCGTAGGCCACGCCATCGGTCGTGACAATCACGGTGCCGTGCGTCGGCATGACCGGGTTCCGAGAAGAGCAGCGCCGCCTGGCGCAGCACTACCGCTTCGCGATCGCTACTCCCATCACGATTGGCAGGCAGCAGGGCAGGAGCACCTCCTTCGCCCGGCAACCGGGGGATCGAGCTGAGCCAGCCCCGGGCACCAGCCCAGCTCGGTCAATGAAGAAAGGGAAAGGAACGACGAATGACTACCGCAGATGCCGAAAGCCTAAGTTCGACACTGCTGGATGCCGTCGAGCTGATCCGCCCGATCATCGAGGAGCACCTTGCCGAGGGCGAGGCTCACTACGAGCTTGCGACACCCGTTTACGAAGCCTTGCGTGACTCGGGCCTCCTGCGGCTCTGGACCCCGGCCGCGTTTGGCGGGCACGAAGCGATCCCGCTGACGGCTACCGTGTGCTTGAGGCCATTTCCGGCATCGATCCGTCCCTGGGCTCCGGAAAGTGTCTTCCGCATGCGGCAAATCATCAGGCCATCAACCGCACCGCACGCCTTGGCGCGGTCGCCTGAGCCTGCGAATGGGCAATGGAGCATCGCTTTGGCTCCCCGGCAGGGATTCGAACCCCGAACCTATCGGTTAACAGCCGACCGCTCTACCGTTGAGCTACCGGGGAAAGCCTCTCTCTAGTGTCCGCTGGAGGGTGCGAAAGGGCAAGAGAACCAGCAGCGACTGTCGCTGCCGAGAGAAAACGACCGGGGATACTTGCTGGCGCTTCTTCTTCCATTGCTGAGGCCCCACTGCCGGATAATCTGTAGGCCTTCAACAATCGTGCCCGGCGCGGCGCCTGTGCACGCCGGCACTGCCGCGGAGTAGACTGCACGCGCATACCCCCGCGGTTTCTGCCGCATTGCAGGTGTTGGCAATGGCACAGCCCCGCATCGATTCACAGGAAACCCAGGACATCACCCGCGCGCTCGTGCGAGCCGTGCGCGGCATCCGCTATGAGGAACTGCCGCCGGACGTGATCTTCCTGGCAAAACAGTGCTTGCTCGACTGGATGGGCGTAACCCTGGCCGGCCACGACGAGCCGCTCGTGCACATGCTTCGCGCGGAAATTGCCGACCAGGGCGGCCATCAGCAGGCCACGCTCGTCGGCAGCGGCGACCGCGTGAGCACGCAGCAGGCGGCGCTGCTCAATGGCGCCGCATCGCATGCCCTGGACTTCGACGACGTTGCCTGGATGATGAGCGGCCATCCTACCGTGCCGGTGGCCCCCGCCTTGCTGGCGCTGGCCGAGTGGCACGGCAGC
>SLAK01000393.1 GCA_007126855.1 Dehalococcoidia bacterium
GGCGGAAGCCGAGCGCATCCGCGAACTCGCCGCAGATATCCATGTCGAGGGTCTCCAAATCGAGTTCGGTGGCGACATCTTCGCGGCCTTCGAGGAATTCTCCAACGAGTTCTTCGGCTTCATCGGCGCCATCATCATCCTGCTCATCGCGTTTGGTTCCTTCTTCGCCATGATCCTGCCCATCGTCGCTGCCCTCTTCGGGATCGGCAGCGCGGCTGGCGCCATCCAGGGCGCCACCAGCCTCATCACCATGCCCGATTTCACCATGGCCGCCGCCGCCATGATCGCCATCGGCGTCGGCATCGACTACGCCCTCCTCATCGTCACCCGCTACCGCGCCGCCCTCCAAGCCGGCCAGGACCCCGCCGATGCCGTTGGCTTCGCCGTGCACACGGCCGGCCGAGCCGTCATCTTCGCCGGGCTCACCTTCGTCATCTCCATCTTTGGCCTGTTCTTCATGGGCATCGACATGATCCGCGGGCTCGCTATCGCCTGCGCGCTCGGCGTGCTCATGACCATGTTCGCGTCGGTCACGCTCGTCCCGGCTCTGCTCGGTTTCGCCGGCCGCCGGATCGATTCGCTCGGACTCCCCTGGCGCAACGGCGGCAGCGAAGGCGGTCCGGGCTCCATCTGGCACCGCTGGAGCCGCGTCATCCAGCGCCACCCGTGGTCCGCTGCCGTCGCCGGGCTCGCCATTGTTCTCGCGCTCACAGCCCCTATCTTCGCCATGCGCCTGGGCTTCGCCGACGCCGGCCACCGCCCCGAGTCCGACACCACCCGCCGCGCCTACGACCTCCTCGCCGAGGGCTTCGGCCCGGGCTTCAACGGCCCGCTTCTCGTCGCTGTCGAGCTGCCCGCTGCCGGCGGCGCCAATGGTCTCGATGAACTGGTTGGCGCCCTCCGCGCGACTCCCGGCGTCGCCTTCGCCTCTCCGCCAATTACCAATGGCGATGGGGACGCTGCCATCATCCAGGTCATCCCCGAAACCTCCCCTCAGTCGGAAGAAACCAGCGAGCTCGTGAGCCGCCTTCGCTCCGAGGTGATCCCGGCTGCCATCGCTGGCTCGTCGGCGACCGCTTCAGTCGGCGGCATGACCGCCATCGCCGATGACTTCGCCCGCTACACGGCGGATCGGCTCCCCATATTCGTCGCTGCGGTGCTCATCCTGTCTTTCGTCCTGCTCATCGCCGTGTTTCGGAGCGTGCCGGTGGCCATAAAGGCGGTCATCATGAACTTGCTCTCGATCGGCGCCGCCTACGGCATCGTCGTGGCCATCTTCCAGTGGGGCATCGGTGCCAGCGTCTTCGGCGTCCACGAAACCGGCCCCGTCGAGGCCTGGGCTCCGATGATGATGTTCGCCATCCTCTTCGGCCTCTCCATGGACTACGAAGTCTTCCTCCTCTCCCGCATCCGGGAGGAATACGTCCGCACGCGTGACACCGGCCTCGCCGTCGCCGATGGCCTGGCCGCCACAGGCCGCGTCATCACCGCCGCCGCAGCCATCATGGTCGTCGTCTTTGGCAGCTTCGCCCTCGGCGACGACCGCGCGCTTACACTGCTTGGCGTCGGCGTCGCAGCGGCCATCCTTGTGGATGCCACACTCGTCCGTATGGTGCTCGTTCCCGCCACAATGGAAATCCTGGGCGACCGCAACTGGTGGCTCCCGGCATGGCTCGACCGCATCCTGCCGGTCGTCCACGTCGAGGGCCGCGCCTCCGCAGACGAGGCAGACCTTCCCTCCCTGGCGGAAACTGCCGTGAATTGACGCCGGCCCCGCCGCATCCGGGTGGTCTACCGCAAACCCAACCATTGGGTGTTGAGGTAGACCACCTGGTTTTGCAGGCTGGCCCGGCGTAGGGATTCGGTTAGCCCCACAAGCCGGCGCAACCGCTCGCCTATCCGGAGGTCTTCCCGCACTGGAATGATGACGATTCCGTGGTGGTCGCGGCCATCCGCCATCCAGGTATTGTGGATACGCCAGAAATCTCTTGCATTGCCGGTGACCAGGACACGCCCCATCTCAACGGCTACGATGAGGTGTGCTTCGTCGGGTTTGCCGAGCATTCCCGCTTCGGCCGTCGTCATGATGTCGACGTTGTTCCTGCGTAGAGCCACCATGAGGCGCGTCTCCGCAGAATCCTCATCGAAGTACAGTCCCGTGGTCACGCGCCCATGCGCCGGGCCGCTCGCTGCTCCGCGGCAAGCCGCTCGCCAAGTTCTTCTTCTTCACGGATTGACCGGTCGATCTCATCGCGGTTGGCAAAGTAGTAAGCGAGTGCTGCGTGCACGCCTGCAAGGTCAAGGTGCTCGTAGACGGAGGAAACGATGTCTTCGGCGCTGTAGCCGCGGCGCCACAACATGGCGATGTGGTCCACGGCGATTCGCGACCCCGCGATCCGCGGCCGGCCCCCAACCACGCCCGGCGTCTTCTCGATCAATGTCCCGATGTCGACGGTCATGGTCCCAGTCTACCCGCCTGCCGCCGCATCGTGCGTTACCATGCCCCTCGTGACCGCGTTGCCAACCATCACCATCCGCCCAGCCCGCCCGGACGAAGCATCGTTCTTGAGCGGCCTGGCCTTCCGCTCCAAGGCCTACTGGGGCTATTCGCGAGAATTTATGGATGCCTGCCGCGACGAGCTGACGATTGCCCCGGGCACACTCGTCGCAAACCCGTCCTTCGTTGCCGAAGGCGACGGGGCAGCGGCCGGTTTCTACATCCTTGAACGGCTCGATGACACCCGCGTCGAACTCGCCGACCTCTTCGTCGAACCGGAACACATCGGGACCGGCGTGGGCCGCGCCCTCATGCAGCACGCCATCGCTGCCGCGCGCGAAAGCGGCTATGCGATCATGGTTATCCAGGCCGACCCCAGCGCAGAGCCGTTCTACACGGCCGCCGGAGCCGTCACCGTCGGCACGCGGCCCTCTGACAGCATCCAGGGCCGCGACTTGCCTCTGATGGAGCTTCCGCTCGCCATGCCTGCCCGGTAGCGTAATTCCCGGGCCCTCTTCTTCTACTGCCTGCGTGCCTTGCTGCGCTGCGTGGCTGCCTGCGCGCTCCCCTCGAGCGTCGTCGCCGGCCGGATTGCTTGCCATGGCGCGGTGGCAAGCGCCAGCGCAAGGCTCAACATAGCCATCGTCGCCAGTGGCCCAACGTGCGAAAGCGCGAACGGCAGCGACACAAACATCGCTGCCTGGCTCACCACCGGTCCACCTGCTCGCCGCACCGCAAGCCCGCCCGCGATCGCAACAACAGCCCAGACAGGATGAGCGAGCGCGCTCAATACCGAGGCCTCGCCGCCGACCACACTGTGTTCGAAGAGGTACGTCGCCGCATCAGCGTGCCCGCCTTCAATTAGCATGCCCGTGGCGATGCCCGCGATGGAATCGAACGCGGAGAAGAAGATCGCCCACACAATCACTGCGATCCGCGCGATGAGCGCGGCGAGGCCCGCCATCGGCCAGAGCAGCGCCAGCAGCACGATCGTCAGCAGCGCCGCCACTGGCAACTGGGCGAAGTGCACGAAGAGCCACATCCCGGTCTCTCCGTCCTCGGCGATCTCCTTAAAAGAGTGAGGATGCACCAGCGTCAGCACCGCCCAGGCAACCGGGACAGCGGCTGCGGCAAATGCCCTCGCCCGATTCCCTCCTGCCACCCCAGTGAAGTTCAGGACACACCCTCCCGGGCATTGCAGGGCTGCAAATAGCAAGTACGCCGCAAGCCAGCGTTCTCTGCGGCCCTTCTCATGTCAACGATGCCTCATCGTGTACTCCGGTGCGGCTGTCCGAAACCACTTCGGATCTGGCCGGACTGTCTATCCCGGCAGCCGATGCCATCCCTCGGGCAAGGGCGGCGGGGCCCAGGACGGGTCGGGTCGCCACTCGTGCCATGGTTCATCGAACGGCGGCGCCCCTGCGCGTGCCTCCTCTGCGATAGCCTCACCGTATGCCTTCAGCTCGTCCAACAGCTCGCGCGTATACCACCCATGCTCGATGCCGTACTCGAACTCGTCCTCGTCTTTCCACTGCCAACGACTCCGGTCTGGCGCGATGAGCATGTCCAGCGTGAGGTCCATGCTCTCGAAGCCGAATGTCGTCCGTCGTATCGGCGTCTCGAAGTTGATATACCAGCACAGGAAGTTCCACTGCTCGTCCCAGAACAGCAAGGTCGCGTGTCGATCGCCTTCGCGCACCAGCCGCAACGCATACGTGCCGGTCCACGTAATCTCGATTGGCGTCTTGGCATTCACGAAGTCTCGTGTGCGGTTTCCTTGCTCGTCTCCCAACGTGACGTATCTGGTACCTGGCAGCGTTGCCAGGGCGGCCATATCCCCGCGATCATCCACGACGCGTGTCGCCATTGCCCACCGCAGAACGCCTTCACGCACATGGCGCAGGAGCGCGATGTCGCCGGGTTGCCACGGTGTCCGGTTGCTCACCACGTCACCGCCACTACACCACCACGTGTTCCTTGTATTCTCCGTAGACGCGGCGCCACATGTTGCAGATCTCGCCCACCGTGGCGCCCGCGTTCACCGCGTCGATGATGTAGGGCATCGTGTTCTCGCTCGGGTGCTTGCTGGCTTCCTCCAGCCGCTCCATCGCCGAGCGCCAGGCGTCCTGGTCGCGGTCCGCCTTCAGCTTCTTCAGCCGCGCCAGGTGCCGCTTCTCGCCCTCCGGGTCCATCTTCAGGATCGGGATCTCCAGCGGCTCCTCGA
>SLAK01000019.1 GCA_007126855.1 Dehalococcoidia bacterium
GCTGGAGTTCCAGTACGCTTTTTCGTCGGTGATGGTGCAGGGCGCCGGCCGGGACGCCGAGCACGTAGTCGGCGTGCTGGCCTCGCGAGTCGAAGCCGCGCGAACTGCGGCCGAGGGCCGGGCGGAGCTAGCCCCGGCACGGCAGGAGTAGGTCAAAGCGATGCAGCACAGGGCTCCCGTTTGGTGCCCTGTGCTGCCATAAGTCGTGCGGCCCCCGTGCTAGAAGCCGGGGCGCCCGCTCGCGCCGCGAAGGCGTGGGTCGAGAGCGTCGCGCAGGCCGTCGCCGAGCAGGTTGAAGCCGAGCACGGTAAGCGTGAGCGCCGTGCCGACGAAGAGAGCCAGGTAGGGATGCGCCGGTCCGAGCTGCCTGCCCTGGTCAATCATGCGGCCCCAGGAGATGGCTTGCGGGTCGCTCAGGCCGAGGAATGCCAGGCCTGCTTCTGCGAGGATGTAGCCGCCAATGGAGACCGTGAAAATGACAATGAGCGGCGCAGTGATGTTGGGGAAGATATGGCGGAACATGATCCTCCTGTCGTCCGCGCCGATGGTGCGGGCGGCCAGCACATACACCTCTTCACGCGCGGTAAGGACTGCACTGCGCGCGATGCGGACCACGCTGGCGATACCGATGATGCCCAACGCTAACGTGGTCCAGTACTTGTTCGGCTCGGGTACCACCTGCGCGAAGATGAGCAGCAGGATGAGCGGCGGAAAGGCGAAGAGCGCATCGGTGCAGCGCTGGATGATCATGTCGACCCAGCCGCCGAAATAGGCGCTCACAACCCCGAAGATGGTGCCGAAGAGCAGCGCAATCGTCGCAGCCCCGGCGCCAACGAGCAGCGCGAGCCGTGAACCATGGACAATGCGCGACCAGACGTCGCGGCCCCGCTGGTCGGTGCCGAGCCAGTGATCCCTGGATGGCATCGCGAGCGAGAGCGTAACGCCTTCGCCCAATCCTTCCTGGAAGCGCGAGGATGGGTAGTTCAGGCGCACTGTCGGGTCCTGGAGAGCCTGTTCGTGAAGTTCCGGCGAGAAGCAGACCACACGCGGATCGTCGATTTCGTGTGGGGCACAGGCCGAAGCGGCAGTGCGGATGATCTGATTCGGCGGATGGCGCTCGATGAGTTCCGCGAAGGCGCCGAAGCACAGGATGGTAAGGACGATGAGTGCGCCGAACCCCGCTAGGGGCTTGGTGCGGACGAAGTGAAGGATGTGGATAGCCACTCGGACGGGGAGGGGCCGATCGCCAAGGCGCCGTGGTGGAAGGGCCTCTTGATAGCCGATTGTGCTTTGTTCTTGTGCCACAGCTTCCCCCTTCCTACGAGTAACGGATACGCGGGTCGATGTAGGCGTAGAGCACATCGATCGCGAGATTCACAAAGACGACGACAGTGGCGATGATAATCACGAATGCCTGGACGACCGGAACATCACGAGCGCGAATCGCTGCGAGGATACGGTTTCCGACACCTGGAATGTTGAAGATGTACTCGAAGATGACGTTGCCACTAATCAGTGTGGCGATACCGAACCCGATGACCGTCACTACGGGGATGAGGGCATTTTTGAACGCATGGCGCAGGATAACGGCGCGTTCGCGCAGCCCCTTGGCCCAGGCGGTGCGTACGTAGTCCTGGCGCAGCACTTCAAGCATTTGTGAACGGAGCAGCCGCATGATGGGCGCTCCACCCGCGAGCCCGCCGGCCACTGCGGGGATGATGAACAGGCGGATGCTGTCGCCGGGGCTTTCCCAGAGCAGCGGCCTGCTGGTAATGGGCACATGCCACAGGTCCCACCGCACCACATAGAGCAGGATCATCGTGCCGACCCAGAATGACGGTGCGGCCAGAGCCAGGATAGCGAAGAAGCGCAGGAAGTAATCGACGAAAGAATCCTGGCGGATGGCGGAGATGACTCCGATGGGGATGCTGGTGACCAAGGCGACGGCAAAGGCCATGATCGAAAGCTGGAGTGTGTAGGGCACCCCGGCTTTGAAGTCGGCCAGCGCACTGCGTCCACTCTGGTAGGACGTGCCAAAGTCGCCGCGCATAAGGCTCGTGATGTAGTCGACGTAGCGAACCGGGATGGATCGATCGAGGCCAAGGTCTTCACGGATGCGCTGGATTTGCGCAGCCCGCTCTTCGGGCCCGCCCTCCGTCGGGTTGTTCTGCGCAATGCGCTCCGCGACGAAGTCCCCGGGCAACGCGTTCGTCGCGAAGAAGACGAGCGTCGCGACCAGCAAGATGACCGGGATGTTGATGAGCGCGCGCCGGATGATGTAGTTCCGCATAGCCACCGCACCTAGCAGAGATGAGCGGATCTAATACGACCGGCGTTGCGATGGCAATGGTGTAGCAATTTCCTAAGCCCCATCAATATCGACGAAGTTTGTGCCAGTTATGGACATGGCCTTTACTGGCTGACATTGGCGTCACTAATATACGCCATCTATCTCAGCCCAAGGGCGGACTGGGAAAGCGCGAGGGGGTTCTTGCAGTGAGAGAGCGAAACAACTTCTGGATTCGACGGCTCAATTCGAGCAGGCTTTCGCGGCGCCGCTTTGTCGGCGGCGCCGGCGCCCTGGGGACAGGAGCGGCTGCTTTCGGCCTTGTCGGATGCGGTAACGACGATGATGACGCCGCCGCCGCGCCCACGCCAACGCCAGCGGATGTCGACGACGACAGCGATCCGGACGATGACCCGACGCCTACGCCGGACGCGGAGGCTCGCACACGGGGTGGCATGATTCGCACCCTGAGCGCCGACAATACCTGGGATACCTTCGACGCCGACCGGACGCGCTTTGGCCCCATGGGCACGATCCTGAACATGACCAACCAGGGCGTAGTGCAGTGGGGGAATTACGCCAATGCGGAGCTTGCCGGGTACTTCGCGGAGAGCTGGGAGCAGCCGGACGACCGCACCTTTGTGTTCACCGTGCGCGATGGGCTGACCTGGCACGACAAGCCGCCGGTAAACGGTCGGCTGGCAAATGCCAATGACATTGTCTATCACGTGGAGCGCAACAGGGCCGGCACGCTGATGGACGGTACCGAGGACCCGAACTTCTACCGGCGGTCACAGTTCCAGAACGTCGAAACCGTGGAGGCTGTCGACGAGCGGACGGTCCGCATCGTGACAGAGCAACCCTACCCGTTCCTGCTGAACCTGTTCGCGGGGACGTGGACGCGGATCCAGGCCCCGGAGGCGGTGGAGGAATTCGAGGGTCGCTATACCCAGTTCTCGGACGACCTCATTATCGGCACCGGTGAGTTCGTGCTGACGGACTTCACTGCGGAAGGCGACCTTCGCTACGAACGCTTCGATAACTCGACACGGCAGCCCTGGGTGGACGGCATGATACAGGTGCCACTCTTCGCCGACCCGGCCGGTCAGCAGGCAGCATTCGAGCAGCAGCTCATTGACGCGTTTTCACCGCAGACGCAGGCAGTTCTCAACGACTTGAAAGAACGCTACGAGGGCGAGATCTATGAGCGCTCGACCTTCGTGGCGAACCCGGTTTCGGGTACGTACTACGGTGGCGCTCCGCCCTGGAACGACGAGCGATTGATTGGCGCGATCTACCGCACTATGGATCGGCGCGGCCTGCTCGAGCAGTTCCTGGACGGCCGCGGGGCTATGGCGGGCTTCGCACCGCCTGCCTGGGCGCCGTATGCGCTGCCCGAGGGCGAGCTGGTGCAGTTCCCCGGGTACTGGTCAGACCGTGAGGCGGACCACGCTGAAGCTCGCGCCATGTGGGATGCGGCCGACGGAGCAGGCCTCGGTGACATTACCGTAGACATACCGGACATCTACGAAGGTGCGCATGGCGACGTGGGCGCCATCGTCACCAACCACCTCGAGTCGGTGCTGGGCAACAACTTCCGGGTGAGCCTGGAGCCCTACGCGACGATCACCAGCAAGATCGTGGCGCAGGAATATGGCAATGGAAACCCGAATGTCTGGTTTGGCTGGGTCAACCCGCCGGCCGACCCGGACATGAGCCTGAGCTACATCGCGACCTTCAAAGACACCTCAGACAGCTACAGGCAGTTCGAAGTCGAGATGCCGCGGCTCCAGGAGCTCATCCGGGATCTCGAGGTGGAGTTCGACGGTGAGCGGCGTGTGGAGCTGTGCCGGGAGGCGGAAACCGAGGTGCTCAATCATTGGGGCGGTGGCCTGACCCCGCTCTACCTGCAGATCGCCAACATTCTCTATCACAACTACTACCATGCCGGCGAAGTGACGAACTTCGTCACCACCCACAATGTCTGGCGAGACAACTGGCTCGACCAGAACGACCCCACATGGCAGACGCGTCCCGCATAAGCACGGCACGCGAGTAGCCTTCCGCGGCCCGGCACAGGTTCTTCTTCCCTCCCCTGTGCCGGGCCGTGGTGCGCCTGGTGCAATACAGCATGAGGTGCGCGCCGATCTGGCTGCTGATTAACTAATTGGCGGGGATAACCAGTTCCTGGTCGACGGCGATCAGGTCGGGATCCGTAATGCCATTGGCCTCAACGATCGCCTCGACCGTCACACCGAATCTTTCGGCGATGGCGCCGAGCGTATCGCCGGGCTGCACGGTGTAGGTTTGTGGGCCGCCGGTCCCCGGGTCGTCCCCGTTGCCGCCGTCGTCGTTGCCATCGGGCGGTGGGGCGGGTGTCTCGTCGTTGCCGGATGCGGGCGTTTGCATGCCGGCATTGTCCGGAGCC
>SLAK01000116.1 GCA_007126855.1 Dehalococcoidia bacterium
AAGGCCTACGTCACGCCGGTCTCGGTTGATTACTACACCGACGCGCAGCTTGCGGTGGAGCTGAAGGTGCTGGAGAGTTTCCGGTCGGCCGGGGAGCGCGCGGGGCAGCACGAGCTGGGCGAAGTGGCGATCACGTCGCTGGCGACGATCTTCAAGAAGGTGAAGCTGAACACGCACGAGAACGTGGGCTGGGGGAAGATCGCCATCCCGGAGGAGACGTCGCACACGAGCGCGTACTGGCTGAGCTTCGCCGAGCGGGCGACGCGGGGGCTGGACCGCGAGGAGCTTGCCTCGGGGCTCGCGGGGATCGCGCACCTGGCCCGGAACCTCGCGCCAATCTTCTGCCTGTGCGACCCGCGGGACATCGGCGCGGAGCCGCAGGTGCGGTCGCCATACAGCGGGCAACCGACGGTGTTCCTGTACGACACGGTGCCGGGCGGCGTTGGGCTTGCGGAGAAGCTGTTCGACGTCCGCGAGCGGTTGGTGGACGCGTGCCTGGAGGTGCTTTCGGCCTGCGAATGTGACAACGGGTGCCCGGGCTGCGTCGGCCCGCAGGTGGAACCACGGAGCCCGGCGAAGAAGGCAGCGCGGGTGTTGCTGGAGCGGCTGGTGGGGTAGGGTGCCGTCCCACTGGGATCGGAGCTGCCAGCCGGTATTTGAAGCTGGTGAAGGAAGGCGAATCGATCGAGACGAAGCCGCCGCAGAACTCGACCTCCCGGTGGCGGCGCCGGCGTGATGCCCGCACGGCAGGATTTCTGATAGGCCGGGACGGGATTTAAGCACCTGTGTTGAGGCGTTTGTTAGGGGTGGCGATCCATGATGGGAGTGCGGGCGACGCTGACGGTCAGATCGCCGGCGGAAGCGAGGGCGTCCAGATGAGCTATCCACAGGGGCAGACTTCGAGCACGCAGGCGGGTTTCTCGGTGGCGCCACAGGAGCTGCTGAACCGGTCGGTCTACACGAGTGATGGGCGGTTCCTCGGGAAGGTGAAAGAACTCGACCGCGGATGGTTCAAAGTGAACGCCCCGCGAGCGCTGGACTACTGGCTGCCGATGACCGGCATCCGGGCGGTGGTCCACCAGCAGGTGCTGCTGGAGCTCGACACGGCGGCGGTGCGGAAGATCCGCCGCCATGAGCCGCCGGCAATGGCCCGGGAGCGCATGGAGCGTGAGCAGGACGCGGCGGAGTTTGAATACGAGGGTACCGAGGAGCCGGACGAGGAGTCACCCGCGGAGGATGATTGACCTTCGGTTGTGAACACGCGGCCGGAGCGCCCGGCGGGTCAGGCCCCGTCCTGATCGCCGGCTGGCGGAAGAGTGGGCGGTGTCCCCCCTTCGTCAATCCCGGTTGGCTCGCCGTGGGTTTCGGCGAGGACGCGGACCTGCGTGAGGCCGCCCTGGACGCGCGAGAGCTGGCTGCGCAGGTCGTCGCGCGAGTTGCCGATCATGGTGATGGCACGGGAGAGGCGGCCTTCGATATCCTCGGACATGGCCCGCAGCTGGTCTTCGGCGTCTTTCAGGGTTCGGGAGAGGCGGTCGACGTCGATGTCGTGGGAGCTGGCGAGGACGGTCTGGATGACGAGCAGGAGATAGGGCACGAACATGCTGTAGCCAACCAGGATGACGTTCATCTGGTGGGCTTCGGCCTGGACTTCGCCGGCCACGTCGAAGACGGCGTCGGGCACGACGGCGATGCCGTAGGCGTAGGTGAGGTTGGGGTCCAGGTATTTCTGCACTTCCCGCATCTTGGCCCGAACCGTTTGGACGATGTCGCGCTTCAGGCGTGCGGCTTCGGCGAGGTCGTCTGTTTCGGCCAGTTGCTCGACCAGGTCTGTGGCAGGCCACTTGCTGTCGATCGGGAGGACGAGGCCGTTGGGGAGCCGAAGGCCGAATTCGCAGGTGCGGTTGCCAATGCGGAAGTTCCGCACCTGCCATTCGACGGGGAGACGAGAGAAGACGAGCTCGACGATGTTTTCGCCGGCGCTACCTTTGGACGCGGTGCCTGCGATGACGGCTTCGAGACGGCGGATGGACTCGGCGGTGGCGGTTTCGAGCTCGTGCCGGGCACGCTGGGCTTCCTGGAGCCGGGCGATGCCTTCCTGAGCCTTACCGAGCTCCTGCCTGATGGCTTCGGTGGTCTGGCGGAGGCCGCTGGTGACAGTGCCTGAGGATTCGAGGGAGAGCTGGACTTTGGTGACATTTTCGCGGAGCGAATCGTTGGCGCGTTCGATGCCGTCCACGCGGCCGCGCACGCCCTGGATGTCGACACGGAGATCGTTCACGCCGCGGCCCAATTCGGTGATAGCTTCGGCGAAGCCTGGCGGGAAGGCGCCGCCTTCACCGCGCCGCAGCAGCAAGACGACCGCCACGGCCATTGCCGCGGCAAAGCCGATGGCGAGCCCAAGTATGATTTCCATTGCGCCGTCCCACTATACGATGCGGTGCGACAAGGCCTGTCGCGTAAGGGGAGCCACGATGAAGGATCAAAATTGACGCCGGGGTGACGAACCCTCAACCCCGGCACTCTCTCCCTTTGCAAGGGAACGGTGGTTTTAGTTGCGCAGGCGCGAAGTGGCCGGCCATGTTCAGAGCAGGCAAGGGCCAGTGCGTGTGCAGAAGGCTTCAGAATGCAATGTCGAAGCCTTGCAGGCGCTGGTCGACTGGTTCTTCGAACTCTTCGAGTTCGTGGACGACAGCACCGGGCGGCCCTTTGCGCATGACTTCGCGGGCGAAGCGGTCGAGTTGCTCAGGGGAGGCCTGGGCGAGCGCTTCGACCGAATAGCCGTCGGGCAGATTCTTGACCCAGCCGCCAATCCCCATGGCGTTTGCGCGCCGGGTGACGAAGCTGCGGAAGTTGACACCCTGGACCCGCCCGCGAGCGATGAAACGGCGCTGTTCAACGTGGTTGTCCACGGTGTTCCCCCACGAAAGAACGCCTCGTGCGCACTATTGTGCCGTCACGAGGCGGGCCTTGTCGCGACAAGGGATCAGGCCAATCAAGCGCTTGCCGATTGGGCTTCCCAGAGCGTTTTCCAGTGCGCTTCGCCGCGGATGGCCCGCCGGAACTCGGCGTCTTCGAGACCGCGGAGGACGGCGAACGCATGGTCGAGCTGGTCAGGCCCATCGCCGGGGGCGCGCTCCAGGCGCTCGCGCATGACGCGGAGCGCGTCGCGTTCGGCCAGGCCACGGACGGTGTGCGGCCAGACGAAAAAGGAGAAGGCGTTGGGCGCGCCGAACATCCCGCGGTGCTTGCCGAGCCAGAGGTAGCGTTCCTGCACCGAAGCGACGGGGTCGACGACGGTGACCATCGGGCCGGCTTCATCGTTGAAGCGGGTGTCGATCAGGAGCCGCTGCGGGAACAGCGTGAACCCGATGGTAAGCACGTCAGCCTGGGAAAGGACCTGGTCCATTGCGTCGCGGTCGATATCCATCCCGTGTTCTGTCAGCATGGCGCCCTCCTCAATTTCGAACTGTTTTTCGCGATTGAAAAGAGCGAAGGGGGCCGGTGGCCGGCCCCCTTCGTGGAGTGTTTGCCCGGGGGCCGCCTAGTACATGGGCGGCGCTGCAGGCGCCGCTGCCGCCCTCTCGTCGGGCCTATCGGCGACCAGGCAGTTCGTGGTGAGAACCATGGCGGCGATGGAGATAGCGTTCTCGACGGTGGAGCGGGTGACCTTGGTGGGGTCGGGGATGCCCATGTCGATCATGTTGCCGTAGGTCTCAGTCTCGGCGTTGTAGCCTTCGCCCTTGGGAAGCTTCTTGACTTCCTCGACGATGACCGAGCCATCTTTGCCGGCGTTGATGGCGATGCGGCGCAGCGGCTCTTCCAGCGCGCGGCGGAGGATGCGGACACCGGTGGCCTCGTCGCCTTCGAGCTTGAGCTTGTCGAGCGCGGGCATGGCGTTGAGGAGGGCCACGCCGCCGCCCGGCAGGATGCCTTCCTCGACAGCGGCGCGGGTTGCGCTCAGGGCGTCCTCGACACGGTGCTTTTTCTCCTTGAGCTCGACTTCGGTGGCGGCGCCGACCTTGATGACGGCGACGCTGCCGGCGAGCTTGCCGAGGCGTTCCTGGGCCTTTTCGCGGTCCCAGTCGCTCTTGGCTTCTTCCTGGATGGCGCGCACCTGGGCGATGCGGGCATCGAGATCCTTCTTCTTGCCCTTGCCCTCGATGATGGTGGTCTCTTCCTTGGTGGAGGTGATGCGGCGGGCGCGCCCAAGGTCACCGATGTCAACGCTATCGAGGGTGCGGCCGATCTCTTGAGAGATGACGGTGCCGCCGGTGAGGACGGCGATGTCGCCCAGGTTGTCCTTCTGGCGGTCGCCAAAGCCGGGGGCCTTGACAGCGAGGACGTTGATGGTGCCACGGAGCTTGTTCACGGCGAGGGTGGCCAGGGCTTCGCCGTCGAGGTCGCCGCAGATGATCACCAGGTTCTTGGTCTGGGCGAGGATGCGCTCAAGGACGGGGAGCATTTCCTGGACGGAGCTCATCTTTTTGTCGGTGATGAGGATGTGGGGATCCTCGACGACGGCTTCCATGCGCTCGGGGTTGGTGACGAAGTAGGGGCTGATGTAGCCGCGGTCGAAGGCCATACCGTCGACGTATTCGACTTCGGTGTCGATGCCGCGCGACTCTTCGACGGTGATGACGCCGTCCTTGCCGACCTTCTCCATGCACTCGCCAATGAGTTCACCGACGGTGGCGTCGTTGTTGGCGGAGATGGTGGCGACCTGTGCCATCTGGGTGCGCTCGGTGACCTTGGTGGAATTCTTGCGGAGCTGTTCGACGACAGCGGCGGCGCTGGCTTCGAGGCCGCGCTTGAGGGCCATGGGGTTCGCGCCGGCGGCGACGTTCTTCAGGCCTTCCTGGACAATGGACTGGCCGAGCACGGTGGCCGTGGTGGTGCCGTCACCAGCGACGTCGTTGGTCTTGGATGCAATTTCCTTGGCGAGCTGGGCGCCAATGTTCTCGAACTCGTCTTCGAGTTCGATGTCTTTGGCGATGGTCACACCGTCGTTGGTGATGGTGGGTGCGCCGAATTTCTTGTCGAGCACGACGTTTCGGCCGCGGGGGCCGAGGGTGATTTTGACAGCGTCCGCAAGCGCATCGATGCCGCGCTTGAGGGCGTGTCGAGCCTCTTCGTCAAAAAGGAGCTGCTTCGCCATATTGGGGCTACCTCTATGAATGGGATCAGTTTGCGAGGGGAATGTTAGCACTCTTTGCCCAAGAGTGCTAATACCCTGCCGGGGGATTTCTTGGCCATTTACCGGGCGCAGCGCCTACACTGTGCTCCCATGCGAGTGCTTGCCGCTTTCCTCGTGCTCTTGGCCCTGGTTGCCTGCAACGGCGACGGGCAGGAGGAGACGCCCGCCGCGCCCGCCAGCACTCCGACCGAAGCAGCGCAGACGCCGGAACCGGTATCCGGCGGCGAAGACGAACCAACGCCGACTCTGGAGCCCACGCCAACACAGGTGACACCAACGGCGACCGTGCCGCCGGAGCCGCTTTCCATTATTGCCTGCAACGAACCGCTGCCAGGCGCCGTCTCACCAGGGGTGTCGTCGGTGCGGGAGCTGGAATCAGGCGGGATGGAGCGGAGCTACCGGGTGTATCTGCCACCTACCTACCGGCCTTCGACGGCGGTCCCGGTAGCGTTGAATCTTCACGGGCTGGGCTCTTCGGCTGAGGAGCAGGAAGCGCTATCCGGTTTGCGGGAGCTGGCGGCAGGCGAAGGCTTCGCCCTGGTTTCCGCGGAGGGCGCCGGCGCGCCAGCACGGTGGAGCGTCCCCGGCTTCTTTCCGTCCGGGGTGGATGACGTTGCCTTTGTTGAAGAGTTGCTGCAGGACCTTGCAACCATCGTGTGCTTCGACGCCGAGCGTGTGTATGCGACAGGGTTCGGCAGCGGCGGTTTCATGGCTTCGCTGCTGGCCTGCGAGCTGCCACACCGCTTCGCCGCGATTGCACCGGTCGCGGGAATCGCGTTCCCGGGAGGGTGCGGCCCTGCGCTGCCGATGCTGACCTTCCACGGAACGGGCGACGACCGGGTGCCCTTTGCCGGAGGAGCGCTGGCGGACTCGGATGAGCCCTATGCAGGCATGCGTGCACACCTGGCCGACTGGGCCGACCTGGGCAATTGCCGGGCTGACGCGTATCCCCAGCCGGTGTCGCCACAGGCTTCATACGAGGGATACGGCGATTGCGACGAGGGCGCGACTGTAGCGGCGATCGTGGTGGAGGGGATGGGTCACGAATGGCCGACGAAGGCAAACGCCGGGGTTTTGGCAGCTGAGCGCATATGGGAGTTCTTCACGGAGTACCGGCTGGCGGGCGACTAAAGGGCCTGACAGGCTAGCGAGCTTTGCTGCGGCGCATGGCTGCGGCGATAGCGGCGGAGTGAGCGGCCTCTTCTGTGCTGTCGTCGAGCGGCGGCAAGGTTGTACCCGCGCCGTATTTCCGCTGGAGGGCCTTGAGGATGAGGTCGTCGGCAATGCGGGGGTTCTTTGGCAGGAGGCTGCCGTGGAGATAGGTGCCGATGAAGTTGTTGTAGCGTGCGCCTTCGTTGCCATCTTCGGCGTTGTTGCCGTAGCCGCGGATGACTTTCCCCAGGGGCTCCTGGCCGGGGGTGAGATAGGTGCGGCCACCGTGGTTTTCGAAGCCGACGACGCGGCCGAAGGGGGTATCGATGACGATGTCGCCGATGCAGCGGTCTGCGCCGGCGCCGGGATGTCGCGTTTCTATGTCGAAGATGCCGATGCCGGGGATGACGCTGCCGTCGAGGTCGATATAGCGGTGGCCGAACATCTGGAAGCCGCCGCACACGGCGAGACCGGGGAGCCCATCGCCGGCGGCTGCCTTGAGCGCCGGGCCGCGGGCAACGAGGTCGTCGGCGATGCGGCGCTGTTCGCGGTCCTGGCCGCCGCCGATGAGGATGAGGTCGAAGCCGGCCGGGTCGAAGGGATCGCCGACGCCGACACCGATGACCTCGGCTTCAATGCCGCGCGCCTGGCAGCGATGCTTGAGCGCGATGCCATTGCCGCGGTCGCCGTAGATGTTCATGACGTCGGGATAGAGGTGGGCGATGCGCAGGGAGTACTGCTCCGTCATGTTTCCAGCCTAGCGCATGGTTGCGTTTCGCATGGTGCGCCGCTGAGGCCGGTAGACTGGACGTGAAGGCCACCAGCGATCGGGGAGGAGTTTCACTTCATGGCAGACACGGACATCATCCTGTACCCACACGACCACATTCTTGGGATTATCGATGACCACGAAAAGGCGGACGCGGCGCTGGCTGATTTGAATCAGCGCGGGGTTGCCGAGCAGGACATCACTGTGCTGACGGGCGAAGAAGGGGCGGCCCGCATCGATGCGCACGGGACGCGGCACGGCCTGCTCACACGATTCTTGCGGGCGATCCAGTTTGCGACGATGGACGCGCTCCCGGATGCGGAGGACTACGAGCAGGCTGCTTTGCGCGGGAACTTTGTGCTTGCGATCCGCGTTCACGGTACCGAGCAGAGGGATCTCGTACACAAGACGCTGCGCGAGCACGGGGCGCACTTCATCAACTACTACGGGAAACTGGCTTCGATGCCGCTGGAAGAGGGACGCTGACGCCCCGACTGGCCCGGGGTCATTCGAGGATCTTGCTCATCTCGACGACATCGAGCCAATGGCCGAATTTGTATCCGCATTCGCGGAGGCGGCCGCTTTCTTCGAAGCCCAGCCGCTGATGGAGGGCATGTGTACCAGGTACGGGATTGGCACCCGCCCGATCGGTCACTGATAGAATTGCGCCCATGAATGAACTGCACCGTCCGGCACTGCGTCTAGCGGAGGACCACGAGGTATCAGAGCGCTATCGCGAGCGGCGGGACCCCTTCACCCGAACCTTCGCGCATAACTCCACGCTGTTTGAGGCGTGGAACCAGTGGTATCGCCACATCGTCCGTGATGGCGCTGTGCCGGCGCGCCTCAAGGAGATCGTGCGGCTACGGGTGGCACAGCTGAACGCGTGCGACCTCTGACAGTCGGCGCGGCTTCCCCTGTCAGGGGAAGGAGAAACCCTGGAAGAGGAGACGGTGGCGAAGGTTGGCGGCTGGGGCGAATCGGACCTTCCGGACGCGGAGAAGGCGGCGCTGCACTATGCGGAGCGGCTCTACGTGGACCACGCGAACATCGACCGGGAGCTGTTCGACGAGCTGCTGGAGCACTATAGCGAGGCGCAGATCCTGGAGCTGGGATGGGCAGTGGTGAGCTACATGGGCTACGGGAAGCTGATCCACTCGTTCGGGCTGCGGCCGGACCAGCTGCGGTAAGGTACCGAGGCGACACGCTCGGTTGGCCCTGCGGACGGAGAACCACCGGTGACAGGGCGTGGGTCATTCGAGGATCTTGCTCATCTCAACGACATCGAGCCAATGGCCGAACTTGTAGCCGCATTCGCGGAGGCGGCCGCTTTCTTCGAAGCCCAGCCGCTGATGCAGGCGGATGCTGGCTTCGTTATCGGCGGTGATGACCGCGACGAGGACATGGAGGCGGGCGGCCTGCGCACGCTGGATGAGCGCGGCGAGCAATGGCATGCCGAGCCCCTTGCCGCGGCACGACGGGTCGATGTAGATAGAGTCTTCGCGGGTGAAGCGGAAGCCGCTCTTGTTGCGGTACCAGGACAGATAGGCGAAGCCTCGCACGACGCCGTTGACCTCTGCCACGATGACGGGCGTGGTGTCGTCGCCGTGCCTGGCGAGCCACGCTTCGCGCTCCTCAAGCGTCCAAGGCTCTCCATCCCAGGTGGAGGTGCCGGTGGCCACTTCAGCGTTGTAGATGTCGTTTATGGCGGGCAGGTCGGCCGTGGTGGCGTCCCGAATAACGATGTTTTTCATCCCGAATGGCCCGAGTTGTACAGCCTATGCCTGAGCGTAAACGATGAACCGCTTCACATTGCGGCGTAAAGCCTCCGGGGACGGGCTTTTCACCCGGCTCTCGTGGAGCGTTGGCGCAGAGTATAACGAGGGTATGGTTCGGGTTCGGGTTTTACCGGTTGCAGCTGCGGCATTGTTTGCGGTGGCCGTTGCGGCGTGCGGCGACAGCGTGGAGGAACACGGGGCCGAAGGCGCGTGGCCGGCCTTTTTCGAGCCCGAGGAGCTGGTGGAGGCAGCAGACGCGGTGGTGGTGGCCACGATGCTGGATGAGGCGATCGAGACGGTCGAGATTGACGAGGGCGACGCCGGCGTAACGTCGGTGACGGAGATCCTGCGAACCTTCCAGGTGGAGGAAGTGCTCGCAGGTGTGCTGGAAACGGGGGATGTGTTCACCACGTTTAGCACCGCGAGCTGGGCGCACTACCCCGGGGACGATGAGCCCACAAGGGAGCTGGTGTACCAGGTGCTGCGGCTTGAACCCGGGGACTCGCTGGTGCTGTTCCTGTCGATCGTGGTGTTGCCCGAGGATTACCCGGACGAGTGGGGGACGATTGCGTGGGCTGCTCCCGGGGAGCCCCACACGGCGCGAATCGGCGCGGCCGGAGAGCTGCAGTGGGAAACAACTGGCCGCTACGACGACGCACGGGAAGCGCGGGACATCGATGAGGGTGCCGGCGGCGCAGCGCCGGAGTTCGACATTACACTGGACGAACTCCGGCTGCTGGCGATGGGGGCGGACGGCGAGGAACCCGAGTTCTCCTGAGGCTCACTGAGCCGGGGCGGGGGCTTCTTCGCGAACTTCGAGTATGCCAACCATGGTGTTGGGGTGGATGTCACACCAGAAGGCATAGCGGCCTGGTCCGGGCGTGACGAAGGTGAATTCCTGGACGATGGGGCCGGGTTCGAGTTCGGTGCGGACCTCATCGGTTTCGCAACCGGCGATGCAGCCAGTGAGCAACGGACCTTCGCCGGGCCGGTCGCCCTGGAAGAAGGCGATGTTATGCAAGACGCCTTCGTCGCGATTGTCCATTTGGACGGTGACTTCGACGCCCGGCGGGACGGTGACGCGGTCGGGATTGAAGAGGTTGTCCTGGCCGACGATGGTGCCATCGAAGGCCGGAGGCGGCGCAGTTTCGGCGACGCTATCGCCGCTGAAGATGGCGAAGCCGATGGCCAGGCTGACACCACCGATGAGCAGCGCGCCAACGGAGGTACCGGCAGCGCCAAGGCTCATGCGGACGGCGGGAGGATCTGCCGGGCCTTCGTCGATGCGTTCGAATACCAAGACCTCGGCGCCTTCGCCGGCGATGCGCTGGAAGGCGGCGGCGAGGGCGTCGCCGCCGGGGAGGCCGGATTCGTCGCCCAGGCAAAGGCCGACGGTAACCGTGTCGCCATCGCTGCCGACCGCTTCGAGCGCGAGGACTCCGGGCAGGGCGCGAATGGTGTCGTCGTGGGCGATGGTGCTGGCGACATCACGGGCGTTGCCACCGTCGGGGACCCGAATGCGGACGACCTGGGAATAGCGGCGCGGACGGCTGGCGCCATCTGCATCGTTCGTTGGCACGGCACGGCGCGCCAACCACCAGGTGAGCGCGGCGAGAAGGGCGACCGCGGCGGCGGCGCCGGTGAATGGCGCTGCGAGACCGGTGTCGTCGCCGGCGCTGTACCAGATCAGGGCGACACCGAAGGCAAGCGCGGCGAGCGCCGCGAATGCGGGCCAGAATGCGGGGGCTGACTGCGCGGCGACTCCTGCGGGGGTGCCGGCGACCCATTCGCCGAAATAGGGCGCGTGGAAGACCTGCCATTGTTGTTGTTGAGCAGGTTCGGGTTCAGCGAAGCCGCGGCCGCATCCCTGGCAATAGGCGTAGACGTTCAGGTTGTTGCGGCCGCACCACGGACATTGACGCATAGCGATCCCCGGGGACCGGTTGTCCCCCGATGGAGTGTGTCAGCGGTAAGTTTGCGCACCACGGCCGGTTGGCCGCGCGGAGATGTGCCGCTGGTCCGTTTTCGGGGGCGCGGGCCTGCCTTGCCGCCGAAGCACGCGAAGGCAGCTTATGCGACAGAAAGGCAGAATTCGCGGACGGCGTTGTTGAAGGCGTCGGGGCGCTGGCAGCTGGGGAGGTGGCCGCAGCCGGGGATGGTCACGAGCCGGGAGCCAGGGATGGACTCGCGGAACTGCTCGGCGACGGAGAAGGGAGAGCGTTGATCGACCTCGCCCCAGACAAGCAGGGTGGGAACACGGATGCTGCCGAGTGTTTCACGCTCGTCAGCGTCGGCCATGGCGCGGATCATGGAGCGATAGCCGACGGGGTGGAAGTCGGACATCGTTGCCGTGACGTCGTCCACAAGTTTCGCGGGTGCGTCTGCGGGCAGGAGGCCGGGGAGCCAGCCGGGGATGAACTCTTCGGCTGCCATTTCGGATTCGCGGAGGCACTGTTCGAGGCGCGCCTGGACGACATCGGGTGGCAGGGAGCCTTTCCAGCCGGCATAGGTGTCGGCCAGGATGAGCGATCGGACCAGGGAAGAGTGGCGACGGTAGAGCGCCAGGGCAAATGCGCCGCCCAACGACAGGCCGCCGACATGCGCCTGTTCAATTCCAAGGGCGCGAATGAAGGCGGCGGCACAGTCCGCGAAGTCATCCATGCTGAAGAACTCGGGTGGGTCATCGGACTGGCCGGCGCCCGGGGCGTCCCAGGCGATCACGGTGAAGGCACCGGCGAGCCCTTCGAGCTGCGGGCGCCAGAAGCGGTGGTCGCCCAGGACGCCGTGGAGCAAGACGAGCGGCGGGCCTGCGCCTCGCCGTTCGAAAGCGATGTTGAAGTTGTTTGCGGTGACGCTTTCCATGGCTGGGCCCTGACGGTGACGGCGTGGAGCCGAGGGTAGCACATCGTCCTGTGGAGATTGCACGCGGGGCGTAGACTCTGCGCATGGCAACGCTACCTTCCTTTTCGCTTTCCGCCGGCACGCAACCACTGTCCTTTCCGACCGGGCGCCACGCGCTCCTTTGCTTCGTGAAAGAGGATTGCCCGACCTGCCAGCTATCCATGCCACTGATCGAAGCGGCGCACCATGCCTTTGGCGACCGCATGGACGTGTGGGCGATCGGGCAGGACGCGGAGGGGAACCAGCGGCTGGTGGAGCAGCACAAGCTGACGCTGCCGATGCTGGACGATTCGGCGCTGCACACGTCGTTTGCCTATGACATCGACACGGTGCCGACGGTGATCCTGGCGAACGAGCACGGGGAGGAGCTGGAGCGCTTCGTTGGTTTCGGGAAGCCGGACTGGCAGGAGCTGTACCGGCGGCTGATCGACGTGACGCGCGCGCCGGCGCCGGTGGTGGACTGGGGGGACTACCCGGAGTCGCGCCCGGGGTGCGGGTCGAAATCGGTGGAGCCGGACATCTATGCGCGGTTGGCAGCTGAGGCATCGGACAGCCCTATCCGGGCGCGACGCATCGAGGTGGGCGAGTCCGATGACGTCTTCGAGTTCATGTTCGAGCAGGGGCTTACGGACGGGCTGCCGGTGGTGCCGCCAACGCCGGAGCGGGTGCTGCGGGTGCTCGAGGGCACGAAGCGCGACCCGCAGGAGGTGCTGGGCGTGGTGCCGCCGAACCTGGCGCCGCTGACGGTGGAGAAGGCGGCGATCAACGCGGTGATGGCGGGGTGCAGGCCGGAATACATGCCGGTGGTGATCGCGGCGCTGGAGGCGATCCTGACCGATGAATTCAACATGCACGGTGTGCTGGCGACCACGCATTTTCCGACGCCGGTGATCATCGTGAACGGGCCAATCCGGGACCGTATTGGGATGAACTACCGGATGAATGTGCTGGGGCAGGGGAACCGGGCGAACGCGACGATCGGGCGGGCGGTGCAGCTGGTAGTGCGGAACGTGGGTGGCGGGCGGCCGGGGGAGGTCGACCGCGCGGCGCTGGGGCAGCCGGGGAAGTACACGTTCTGCTTTGCGGAGTTCGAGGAGCGGTCGAACTGGGAGCCGCTGCATGTGGAGCGCGGCTTCAAGAAGGAGGAGAGCACGGTGACGGTGTTCGCCGGAGGGGCGCCGACGGGGTTTGTGGACCAGCTCGCGCGGGACGCGCGGACGCTGGCGAACAGCTACGGCAAGGTGCTGGCGGCGGTGAGCCACCCGAAGCATTACAACGCAGGGGAGATCGTGGTGGTGGTTTCGCCGGAGCACGTGGACACGATCGCGAAGGACGGCTGGAGCAAGGCGCAGTTCCGGGCGCAGATCCAGGAGGCGACGAAGCGGCCGGTGCGGGAGCTGGTGCAGGACAGCGAGCTTGCGGAGGGCATTCCACCAGCGGCTGCCGAGAAGCTGGGACTGGATACGCTGGTGCCGAAGTTCCGTTCGGACGAGATGATCACGCTGGTGGTGGCGGGCGGCGAAGCGGGGAAGTTCGCGGCGTATTTGCAAGGGTGGGTGAGCGGGCCGATGGGGTCTTCGATGGTGACGCGGAAGATCGAGGACTGAGCGGCGGCCGCCCGGTGTTACACTTATCCCATGGCCGTGCGACAACGTCTGAGCGTCGAGGAATACCTGGCCCTGCCGGAGGAGAAGCCGTATCTCGAGTACGAGAACGGCGAGGTGGTGCAGAAGGTGGCGCCTGATATCCGTCACATGCGGCTGGCCGACGAGTTGCAGTTTCGCCTGCGACTGTACCGGATGGAGCACGGTGGCGATTCCGGGCCCGAGGCGCGAGTGGAATTCCGCGTCCCTGGCGGCAAGGTGTTCCGGCTTCCGGATGTGTCCTACTGGGCGGCGGGGCGGCCGATGGAAGGTGGCCAGGCAATGTTGCCGCCTACGCTGACGGCAGAGATTCGCTCGCCGGGCCAGTCGATGGAAGACTTAGGCGAACGTTGCCGGTTCTTCCGGTCGCATGGCGTCGATGTGTGCTGGCTCATCGACCCGGACACGCGGACCATCGAAAGCTACGAGGGCGACGGCGCGGCGCAGACCCTCCGCGAGGAAGACACCCTCGTGTCGCAGGCCCTGCCGGGGTTCGAACTGCTGGTGAAGGAACTGTTTGCGGCGCTCGACCGCTGAGGAAGCCGCTACACTTGCGGCATGGCCCTGGTGCTGTTGTGGTTGATCCTGTTCGTTCTGGCGTGGCCGGTGGCGGTGCTGGCGCTGCTGCTGTACCCGGTCATCTGGCTGCTCTTGCTGCCGTTCCGGATATTTGGGATCGCGGTGGAGGGAGTGCTGCAGACGGTTAAGGCGATTGTGCTGTTGCCTTCGCGCGTGCTTTCGCTGGGGCGGCGTTGAGCACGGTGGCTGTGCAGCGTGGCGACAGACCCGCATAATGAACGGACGCAGAGGAGGTGACGGATGACCACCATCCTTGACCCAACTGACGAGCGCGTGCCGGTACGCCGGGCGCTGACGGCGCGGCCGGAGAGCATTAGCGGGACTGTCGCGCTGCTGGATATCTCGAAGCCTCGGGGCGATGTGCTGATCGCACGGCTCGAAGAGCAACTCCGGGAGCGGCTGCCCGGGGTAACGTTCAAGCACTACGCGAAGCCGACGTTCACGAAGCCGGCGCCTGAGGACCTGCGGCGGAAGATCGCGGAGGAGTGTGGCTTCGTTATCGAAGCGCTGGCTGACTGAGGGTCCTGCACGACGTGCAGTGTGCACGACACGACCTGGTTCGAGATTCACGGGATCCCATCGGTGTTCGTGGCATCGACGGAGTTCGTCGATGCGGCGGAGGTGCAATCGCAGGCGCTGGGGCTGCCGGAGGTGAAGCGCATCTTCGTGCCGCACCCGATCCAGGATGCAACGGACGATGAGATGCGGGCGCGGGCGGACGCGATTGTGGAGAAGGTGGTGGAAGCGCTGGTGGACTGAGGGCTTCCAAACACTCCCGCTGAAGGATGGCCTGGCGGAGGTTTCCAGGCAGGCGGGAGAGTGCTTCGTATATGTGTGCCAGCCGGCGCAAAGACAGCTACAGGTTGTAGCCTGTAGCGCACAGCGTCTGGAGGGACGGCAATGGCAAAGGTAGTGAAGAAACGGATGGCGGCGGAGGTGGAGGGGGACTTCGTGGTCTTCCTGATCGGGATGCGGATCAACAAGTTGTGGAAGTTCTGGAAATGGTTGCCGGTGTTCACGGCGATGCCGCGGATGCTGCGGGAGCTGGAGCAGGACCCTTCGTCGGGCTTCCTGGGGGCCCAGCAGTATATCGCGAGCCCGCGGCGGCCGATGGTGGTGCAGTACTGGCGGTCGTTTGAGGACCTGGAGCGCTATGCGCGGAGCCGGGACGCGGAGCACTGGCCGGCGTGGGTGGCGTTCAACAAGCGCACCGGTTCGAACGGGGACGTGGGCATCTGGCACGAGACCTACCTGGTGCCGGCGGGGAGCTACGAGGCGATCTACAACAACATGCCTCCGGTCGGGCTGGGGAAGTTCACGAAGCTGGTCCCGGCGAGCGGGCGGAAGGCGACGGCGGCAGGGCGCGCAGGGTTGCGGGAGGAGGAGTATCCCGAGGAGGCGAAGGCGGGGGCGGTGGAGGTGTGAGTCGACATGGCGAGGGAGCCACGATGAAGGAGCAAAACAGACGAACCCTCACCCCGGCCCTCTCCCTTTCCAAGGGAGAGCGTGCCCGGTCGTGGCGATGCGGCCTATCTGGAGGGCAGATGGGCGTTCGGGTCAATGGCGGCTGGGAAGACACGCAGGCTGTCGCATGGAGGTGAAAAACATGGACCTGAGCGAGGAGCAGCGCGCCTTTCTGGTTGAGCCCCACATTGCCGTTGTGTGCACTAACGGGCCGCAGGGCGTGCCTCACGCGATCCCAACCTGGTTTTTCTTCGAGGACGGCGAGGTTGTGATGATCGCCGGGCGGGGCTCGCAGCGCGTGCGGAACCTGGAGCGCGACCCGGCGATGACGGTGGTCGTCGATCGCCGCACGATTCCCTACTACAGCCTGACGCTCAGCGGGCGAGCAAGCATCGACCCGCCGCCGACGCCGGAGGAGAGTCGGCGGATGGCCACGCGCTACCTGGGCCAGTACCTGGGGGAGCGCTACCTCCAGGGCCGTTCGGGCGAGGGGTCGGTCACGGTGCGCCTGCGGCCCGAGCGCGCCTACGAGTACCGCGGGGTGACCCTGCCGCTGGGGGCGGGGAGGTGATGCTGGTCGGGGCGGCTCCGGGG
>SLAK01000115.1 GCA_007126855.1 Dehalococcoidia bacterium
ACGCGGTAGCCATACATCAGCCCCGGCCGTGCCTCCGGCAGGTAGATGTGCCAGACGTAGTCGGTCTGTTCGAGCATGGGGACGCGGGAGATCTCTTTCGCACCGTAGGCCTGGTCAAAAAGGCACAGCTCGACTTTCTCGGCGTGTTCGCTGAACAGGGCGAAGTTGACGCCGCTGCCATCCCAGGTGGCGCCGAGGGGGTAAGGGGAGCCGGGATACGCGACCCAATCTTTCATGTCGTGCTGTCCAGCATAGCGACGACGGCGGCCAGCGGTGTTGCCACCCAGGCAGGCCGGCTGCCCAGTTCGTAACGCACTTCATACAACGCCTTGCGAAGCAGGAAGTGGTGGAGGAGCGCGTCGCGGTCGCCCGGGGCAGCGGGAAGGAAGGGGCGCGGGGGGCCATCGGCTCCGGCCCAGTAGGCATCCAGGAAGGCGGCGGAGACGGTTTCGCGCCAGGCGGGGACGGCGGGGCTGTCCTCCCCGGCGACACGGGCCGCATAGTCCCAGGAGCGGAGCATGCCGGCAACATCGACCAAGGGGTGTTGCAGCGCGATGCGCTCGGCGATCGGCCGGCTGGGCTCGCCTTCGAAGTCGAGCACGACCCACCCGCGCTCTGTGTGGAGCAGCTGGCCCAGGTGGTAGTCGCCGTGGGTGCGCATCTTGAGGCCGAGCTCGCCCGGCACAGGCGGGACCGGGCTATCCGCGAGCGCGGCGATGCGCGCCGCGGCCGCAGGATGCCCGGATTTGAGCATCCTGGCGGTCGCACGAGCTTCGCTGGTGAGGCCGGCGTGCCAGGCCTGCCAGTCGGCGGCAGTCGCGGGCTGTGGTTCCATGGCGGGGCCGGTAGCACGGGCCAGTGCAGCATGGAGCTGCGCGGTTAGCCACCCTATGGCCGCCGCTTCGGACAGCGTTTCGGCTTCGTGGCGCAGGTGGCCGGCCATCTCGCCCGGATCGCTGACGGCGGCGAAGGCGCGGCGGGCGTGCGCGAGGGTCCAGGTCCACCCATCGCCATCGTTGGGGAGGAATTCCTGCAGGACGGCGGCATCTGCGTCGAGCCCTGGCGCCTGGAAGCGGGCCGAGGCGATCACGCGCGGCACGCCGGGAAAGCCGCCCTGGCTGGATAGCCAGGAGACGAGCTGCACATCGGGGTTGAAGCCATCCTGGAGGATGCGGAAGAACTTGAGGATGCATTCGCGGCCGAAGACGACCGAGGTGTTGCTCTGCTCGCCGGAGAGCAGCCGGGGCGCCCCGCCGCAGGCGATGCCGGTTGCGATGGGCGTTGCGGCCAGGCGGACGCCTTCGGTCTCCACCATGCGGCCCTGCACAAGGATGTCGCGGAGCTGTGCGGCGGCCTCAGTGGCCAGGGGATCTTCCACGGTGTCAGCGCCGGTGGCCTGCAACGGCACCTGGTAGCGGGTTTCGAGGCCCGCATCGTCGGTCGTGTGGACGACGAACAGTACCAGGGAGCCCGCGGCATCGAGGGGCAACGCGTGTTCGATGGTGGCGGACTGGAGGCCACCGGCCCGGCCTGCGAACCAGCGCTGCTGCAAGAGAAACGCGGGCAGGCGCGATTCGAAGCGGGAGCGCAGCTCTGGATCCCGGTGGACTGCGGCGAGCGTATGGCCCTCGAGGTTGAATTCGAAGCCAGGCATGGCTAATCGATGTTCTTGAGTTCGAACCAGAAGAAGTTGTGCGGTCCAAACGTGAACTGGTATGGGTGGCCGGTGATCTCGGGGAAGTTGACGCGGCCGAAGAGGTCGACGGGGACCTGGCCGGCGAATTCGGAGAGGTCGACCTGCGCGGCCTGGGCAAAACGCGAGAGGTTGGCGATGACCAGGATGCAGCTGTCGGCATCTTCGCGCAGGAAGGCCAGGACAGACTCATTCTGCGGGTGCAGGAAGCGGATGCTGCCGCGGCCGAAGACCGGGTATTCCTTGCGGACGGCGATCGAGCGCTTGGTCCACCACAGCAAGGAGGTGGGCAAGCGCTCCTGTGTTTCGATGTTGACGGATTCGTAGGGGTAGGCGGGGTCGCGGACAATCGGCAGGTAGAGCGCCTGGGGGTCGCAGCGGGAGAAGCCGGCGTTACGGTCGCTGCTCCACTGCATCGGCGTGCGGACGGAGTCGCGGTCGCCGAGGTAGATGTTGTCGCCCATGCCGATCTCGTCGCCGTAGTAGACGATGGGCGTGCCCGGGAGGGAAAAGAGGAGCGCGTTCATCAGCTCGATGCGGCGGCGGCTGTTGTCGAGCAAGGGCGCAAGCCGGCGGCGGATGCCGATGTTGACGCGCATGCGGGGGTCTTTGGCGTATTCGTTGTAGAGGTAGTCCCGCTCGTCATCGGTCACCATTTCCAGCGTCAGCTCGTCGTGGTTGCGGAGGAACATGCACCACTGGCAGTTCGGCGGGATTTCAGGCGTCTGGCACATGATGTCGACGATGGGGCGCCGCTCTTCCTTACGAAGGGCGATATAGAGTCGGGGCATGACGGGGAAGTGGTAGGCCATGTGGCATTCGTCGCCCTCGCCGAAGTAGGGGCGGACGTCGTCGGGCCACTGGTTTGCTTCGCCCAGGAAGGCGCGGTTTTCCCAGTGCTCGTCCACGAAGGCGCGGAGTTCGCGCAGGTATTCATGCGTCTCCGGGAGGTTTTCGCAGTTGGTGCCTTCGCGTTCGAAGAGATAGGGGACGGCATCGAGGCGCATGCCATCGACGCCCATGTCGAACCAGAAGGCCATGACGTCCTTGATTTCCTGGCGGACGCGGGGGTTGTCGTAGTTCAGGTCGGGCTGGTGGCTGAAGAAGCGGTGCCAGAAATAGGCGCCGGCTTCATGGTCCCAGGTCCAGTTGGAGCGCTCGGTATCGGTGAAGATGATGCGTGCGTCGGCGTAGCGGGTGTCTTTGTCGCTCCAGACGTAGTAGTCGCGGTAGGGCGATTTCGGGTCTTTTCGTGCTTCCTGGAACCAGGGGTGCTGGTCGGAGGTGTGGTTGACGACGAGCTCGGTGAGCACGCGGATGCCGCGCTTGTGGGCTTCGTCAAGGAAGACCTTGAAGTCGTCGATGGTGCCGAAGTCGGGATGGACGCTACGGAAGTCCGCGATGTCGTAGCCGCCGTCTTTGAGCGGCGAGACGTAAAAGGGGAGCACCCAGATGCAATTGATGCCGAGCCAGCTAATGTAGTCGAGCTTGCTGGTCAGGCCGGGGAAATCGCCATTGCCGTCGCCGTTGGAGTCGAAAAAGGAGCGGATGCTGACTTCGTAGATGATGGCATCTTTGTACCAGAGCGGGTCATTGGAGAGCATCTAGGTGGCCTCAACGAGGAAGAGATGCGCTGGCTCGCGGGCGGGATCGAGCCGCACGTAATTTGCGAGCCCATGCCAGGTAAACTGCTGGCCAGTGAGGAGGTCGGTGAGATTGTAGGTTGAGGCCGTGCTTATGCCGAGTGCGTGGCCATCGAGATGGACGGTGGCTTCCTCGGGCGAAAAGGGGTCGAGGTTGACGACCACCAGGATGCGGTTTTCGCCATCCGGGGTGCTCTTGGAGTAGGCGATGATGTTCGGGTTGTCGGCATCGTGGAAGGTGATGTTATCCAGGTGTTGCAGCGCGGGGTTTTCGCGGCGCGCGCGGTTCACCAGCGTGACGTACTCGTTGATATTGCCCGGTGCATCCCAGTCGCGCTGGAGGACCTGGTATTTCTCTGAGTCCAGGTATTCTTCGCTGCCGGCGCGCAGGGGGATGTTCTCGCAGAGCTCGAAGCCGCTGTAAATGCCATAGGAAGGGGACATGGTCGCGGCGAGCGTCAGGCGGATCATGAAGGCTGGCCGGCCACCGTGCTGGAGGTATTCGTGGAGGATATCCGGCGTGTTGGCGAAGAAGTTGGGACGCAGGTAGTCGACACCGGGGCCGTGGGCAAGCTCTTCGAGGTACTCCTCGAGGTCGCGGCGGGTGTTGCGCCAGGTGAAGTAGGTGTAGGACTGCGTGAAGCCGATGCGGGCGAGCTCATGCAGGAGGTTGGGACGCGTGAAAGCTTCAGAGAGGAGGATGACGTCCGGGTAGTCTTTCTGGATTTCGGCGATGAGCCACTGCCAGAAGGCGAGGGGCTTGGTGTGCGGGTTGTCGACACGGAAGATGCGCACGCCGTGGTTCACCCAGTGCAGCACGACGCGCTTCAGCTCTTCCCAGAGCGCGGGATAGTCGTCGCACCAGAGGTCGACGGCGACAATGTCTTCGTATTTCTTGGGCGGGTTCTCTGCGTATTTGATGGTGCCGTCGGGGCGCTTGCGGAACCATTCCGGGTGCTCGCGGACGTAGGGGTGGTCGGGCGAGCACTGGATGGCGAAGTCGAGGGCGATCTCCATGCCGTGCTGGGCCGCGGCGGCGACCAGGTGGTCGAAGTCGTCGATGGTACCCAGGCGAGGCTCGATGGCATCGTGGCCGCCGTCTTCGTTGCCGATGGCCCAGGGGCTGCCCACGTCGTCGGGCTCGGGGACCAGGCGGTTGTTTTTCCCTTTGCGGTTGGTGTGGCCGATCGGATGGATGGGCGGCAGGTAAATGACATCGAAGCCCATCTGGCGCAGCCGGGGCAGCAGCCGTTCGACATCGCGCAGGGTGCCGTGCTGGCCGGGCTCCGGTGACTGGGAGCGCGGGAAGAGCTCGTACCAGGCGCCGAAGCGGGCGCGCTCGCGGTCGACGCGCAGTTCGAGCGGCGGATCATCGACGACGATGTCGGTGCGGGGATCAGCCCTGGTCATGAGCTCGACCAGGCGTGGTTCCAGGGCGAATTCGGCGGCGCGTTCCTGCGAGGCGGTCTCTATGGCATCGGCATAGGCTTCGATGCCTTCGGCGACCTTGCCGGGCGCGTGGCGCGCCCAATCGCGAAGCAGGTGGACGCCTTCGAACAGCTCGGAGCTGATGTCGCGGCCGGCGGCATGCTTGCGGTCGATCTCGGTGCGCCATGAGCCGAAGACATCGGTCCAGGCGGCGACGGCATAGCGCCAGAGCCCCACGGTATCCAGCGGGATTTCGCCGAAGTAGGCGTCGTCTTGGTAGACGTAGCGCATCGGCACGGCGGACCATTTCCTGGCGCCAGGCCGCTGGTAGCGGACTTCGGCACGCAGGGATTCGTAGCCGCCTTTGAGGATGACGGCGCGTAAGTGAAGCACATCGCCGAGGGTGCGCTTGGCCGGGTACCGGCCGCACTGGATGGCCGGCTCGGTTTCGACCACGACGATATGCGGTGTTGAGGTAAGTGCGGACGATCGCGCCACGCGCTGGTCCCCCTGGCACTTGCGGGTATTTGGGTGGAAGGCAGGCTTCCCCGATCACCTTACGACAGCGGGCGCTCTGGAGTGATCCCCGCGCGAGGCTATCAGGTTTGGAGAAGGGGGAAAAGCACGCGGAACGTGGCGCCTTTCCCGGGTGCAGAGTGCAGCAGAATGGCCCCACCGTGGCGGCGGACTGCATACATGACGGCGGTGAGTCCGAGGCCGGTGCCGGTTGGCTTGGTGGTGAAAAGCGGCTCGAAGATGCGGCTGCGCGTGGCGGCATCGATGCCGCAACCGGTATCGGATACATCCAGGCAGACCCAGTGGTCGCCCGGGTCTGTAACGGGCAGGGGGCTTTCCTGGAAGTTGATCCGCGAGGCAGCAATGGGGGCCGTGGAGACGCGTATGGTGCCGCGCGATGGTGCGATGGCCTCGGCGGCATTGATGACCAGGTTCATGACGATCTGCCGGATCTGCGTGGCATCGCCCGCGATAGTGAGCCCTCGATCGGCGAGGTCGTGCCGGAGCTCGATATTGTCGGCCAGCGAGGGGCGGATGAGGGCGAGGGCATCGGCGACCACGGAATCGAGGTCGAGCGGTCGGAGACGCTGTTCCTCGCCGCCGTCGGCGGGCAGCACGCGCTCGATGAGTTCGGTGGCGCGGCGGGCGCTGTGCAGGATCTCGGCGATGCGTTCGCGGGGGTCGTCGGGGTGGGGCGTTTCCGAGAGCGCGAGTTCCGCGTTGGCCAGGATGGTGGCAAGGAGATTACGGAAATCGTGGACAAGCGTGCCGGAGAGCACGCCAACGTTGTCCATCTGCTGGACGCGGAGGAGCGATTTTTCGAGCAGGCGGGCAGTGGTGACGTCGTGGAAGGCGACCAGGAGGAAGTCGCGGTCGCCGGACTGGATGGGCTGGGCATGGCGTTCGAGCGTGAGCACCTGGCCATCGGCCCGGCGGTGGAGCGCTTCCTGGACGCTTTCGCGATCGCCCGGGGTTTCGGCGGGCGCCTGCCCTGCGACTTCGAGGAAGGAAAGCGGTTTGCCCATGAGGGTGCCGCGGCGGAATCCGAAGAGTTCGAGGGCCTTGCGGTTGCTGTCGACAATGATGCATTCGGACAACACCGGGCCGGCTTCCAGGATGAGCATAGGGTCGCGCGCCACGGCAAAGAGGAAGCGAAGGCGTTCATCAGAGCGGGCCGGGGTCCTTCCACCGCGCATCAGGGGCATAGGGTCACCCTGCCTGGCACATCACAGCCCAGTCCCGGGGGCGGGCGTGTGGCGCGGCGATCTCATGCGCTGGAGCAGGCTACGCCAGGTGACACCAAAGGCAAACGCGACCGCTTCGATGGCTGCAACGAGCACACCGGCGGCGATAACGGCGTCGCCCGGGCTATAGATGTTGGTGCGGTAGCCGGGAAGGGTGAGGACGATGTGGTCTGAAAGCGGGTAGAAGTGGATGTCGTCTTTCCAGAGCAGGACATCCTTGGAGTTGTGGAGCTGGGAGCCGATTTGTTCTTGCGTGATGGAGGGGAATGCGCCGGAATCACGCACGACCTCGTAGGCGACGGGCATATTGCCGCCGTGGGCAGCCATGGGGACAAAGTTCATGGCGATGCCGGCCGCGATAAGCCACGCGCCGATGAAGCGGCGGAAGTGGAGCGCCAGGACGACGAACACAGGTGTAGCGACGAAGAATGTCGCGCGGCGCAGCCATGCCCAGTCGCCATCCGGAGCGATATGGGATATCGCAAGGGCCTGGATGGCGAACAAGGCGATGGCCAGCGCGAGGAGTGAGGGTTCAACCAGGGCTGGCCAGCGCCTGGCCGTACCGTTCAGAGGTTGCATTCGCCTCCTGGAGCCTCCGGGCTAGTAGTGCATGATCGGTGCGGCGCCGGCGAGAGCCAGGACCAGCAGAGAACCAAGCGACAAGGCTGCGGTGATGACACGGATCTTCATTGGGGGTTTCCTCCTGAAACGTCGACTTTGTCTTTGACGACGAACAAGAGGCTACCGCGGTGATTATCACGAAATTCTCACGAGACGGCCAAAAAGCGCCGTTTAGACCGCCTGGCCAGAGGCAATTGCGTGGCGGAGGCGCTGGAGCCGGCCAGGAAGCTCCTCGTCGAGTTCGCGGTGGAGTTCCTCGCGGTAGTCGTCGATAAAGGCGAGCGCCGCCGCCGGCTGGCCGGCGCGCGAGCGGTAGATGGCGAGCAGCGTGGCCGCTTCGTCGTTGAAGCGGCTGGCCTGGAGGACCTGTTCCATGCAGGCGGCGGCGGCTTCGAATTCGCCGCGGCCGGCGTAGTAGCCGCCCAGGCTGGCGAGCGCCTCGACGCTGCGGCGTTCCAGGGTGGCCCGCAGCGATGCGGCCCACTCGGAGAAGAAGGCTTCGGCAAAGGGGCCGCGGTAGAGCTGGAGCGCCTGTTCGCAGGCGGCGGCGCGTTCCGGCGAGCCGGAGGGGAGGGTGCTGGCCTGGTCGAGCAGGGACTGGAATTCGTCGACATCCCAGGTGAAATCGCAGTCGGGGTTCAGCAGGTAGGCGCCGTCGCGCTTGACGATGCTTTCCTTGAACAGCGCCTTGCGGATGCGATAGAGGTTGGAATGGAACTGGCTGTTGCAGCGCGAGGCCGGCAGGTTGGGATAGAGCTGCTCGAAGGCCTCTTCCTTACGGATGCCATCGCGGCGGGAAAGGAAGAGGAAGAAGAGTTCCTTCGCGCGGACGCTTTCCCACGCCTCGTCGGCAACTTCCACACCGTCGAGGAACACGCGGAGGGCGCCGAGGCTTTGCGCCATGACCCGCGGATGGGTGCCGGGCCTTGCCTGGGGCTGCTCTTCGGGTTCGGGCGGGAAGAAGTCGATCTCGCTGACGAGCCTGCGCAATGGGGGAGTGGTGACTTCACGCTGCGCGGCCCACTGGGCGAAGAGCGGATGTTCGCGAAGCAGCGGCTCCAGGCTTTTTGCCATCCAGGGGGCGGTGATGCTTTCGCTCAGGTCGGCGAGCACGTTTTCGGAGGCTTCGCGGTCGCCGTCGCGGAAGTGGACCAGCGCCAGGCGGTAGCGAGCGGTGCGCAGGGCGGCTTCGGCGCCGATCGAATCCAGCAGCTCCACGGCACGGCCAGCGAGTTCGACGGCTTCGCGGTGCTGCTCGCAGGCCGAGCTAACGGCCGCTTGCTGCAGCAGGCAGATGCCGAGCTCGAAGGGGCTGCCCAGCTCTTCGGCCATATCGATGGAGGCGCGGATGACGAAATCGGCGCGCCCGGGGTCGCCGAGTTCGAGCAGCGCCCCGGCCAGCCCGGCAGTCGAAAGGGCGGCGAGCGCCTGGTCGAGCATGTGGTCGGCGCACATGCGGATAGCTTCTTCGTAGGAATCGCGGGCGCGGGCGGCATCGCCCGCGGCCAGGTAGGCATCGCCGAGGGAAGCGACGGCGTAGGCCTCGGCGCGCTTGTTATCCACGGTGACGCTTTCCTGGCGCGCTTCGGTGAGGGCGCTGATGGCGCTTTCGGTGTCGCCGACCATGACGTGGGCCATGCCCAGGTTGTTGAGCACCCAGGCGGTATGGACGCCGCCCTGGTGGTCACGCCATCCGCGGACGGCGGCGGAGAGCTCGGTCACGCCGGCCGGGCCATCGCCCTTCATGATGAGCACCTGGCCCAGCGTGGAGCGGGCGAGCAATTCGAGCAGTGGCGAGGCGGTCTCGCGGGCGGCTTTGATGCACTGCTCGAGCATCTCGAGCGTGCCGTCCAGGTCGGATTCGACCGAGAGCAGGGCCTGCGCCCGGTGCCAGGCGTATTCGGCCTGCAGGCGACGGTCGGCCGGCACGTCGTCGAGCGGGACGTCGAGCACGGGGCTCACTTCGCTCATGCGGCCCAGGAGGCGGAGTGACCGCGCGCGTGCGAGCCGGGCATGGTGTTGCGCTTCGATCGGTGCATCGGGGTATGCGATGACCTGGTCGGCGGCCGCCAGCGCATCGTCGGGCCGCGAGGTATGGGCGAGGACACGCGCGCGGATCGCCAGCAGCCGGGGATTGTTCTCGATGAGCTCGGCTGGCAGGCCGTCGAGCGCGCGCTGCAGCGTGGCGAAGCTGCCGCGCTGGAGCAAATGCCATGCGTGGGCTTGCAGCAGGGCCGCAAGCTCCTGGTGGGCGTGCAGGCTGCGCGAGAGCTCGAGGGCATCCACCAGGCGTTCCTGGTGTTCCAGCGAGTTGATCACCGAGCGGGCGGCAGCAGCGAAAGCGTCGGCATTGTCGATCCGGAAGCGATCGCGCAGGAAGCGCTGGACCACCGGGTTAAGCCGGCGGTCGGATTCGCCGATGTGCTCGACGAAGAAGTCGTGCTCGTCCATCCAGCGGCTGAGCGCGCCCCATTCGTCGACGCTGAGCAGCGGGGTGATCAGGCTCGATTCGACCGAAGGCGGGACTGCGGCAAGCATCAGCGGTTGCCTGACGGTTTCGGGCACGCTGGCCCAGACTTCGCCCGCAAGATAGCGGTCCCATGCGCCGCCGGCGGCGGCGCGGCCGGCCTCCTGCTGCGAGAGCGTGCCGGAGACGATGCCCCGGACGGCAACGGGCCAGCCGTGCGTGGCCGCGAAGATACCGGCGGCATCCAGTTCGCCGTGCCCGGACTTTTCGAGGACGGCGGCAACTTCTTCGAGGGTGAAGGCAAGGTCGGTCACGGAAAGAAGCGTGGCATCGCCGCCGGCGAGCTGGCGGTCGAGGTCGGGCAGGGGGATGGGCTCCCGGGTGAGCAGCATGACCTCGGAGCCAATCTGGAGCGACTGCAACAGCCAGGCCAGCAGCCCGGCTGATTCCTCTGCGCCGTTGAGTTCGTGGGCGTTATCGATGACGAGCAGCAGCGGCGAGGACGAGGACTCTTCGTATTCTTGCAGTGCCGCGCCCACGTATGCAGGCAGCGCACCTTCTGTGTCGTGGCTGACGGACTGCCACGCATCGTCGCGCAGGATGGCGGTGACGAGCTGTTCGGCAAGAGTTTCGGGGGCGTGGCAGGAAGCGTCGAGCGAGAGCCAGCGGGCCTCGAATTCGACATCACGGACAAACTGGGCGGCAAGGGCGGATTTGCCATAGCCGCCGGGCGCCTGGAAGAGGGTCAGCCCATTGCCGATGGCGGCATGGAGACGATCGAGCAGCCGGGGACGCGGGATCTCATACGGTCGCGGCCGTGGGATGGCATAGCGTGCCGTGGCTCCCATACCGTGCGTTTTCATACAGGCGCCCCATCCTTTACCTGGCGTCTATCCTATACCCCTGTGCAAGCCCGCCACCACCAAGAAATCCGTTACAAAGCGGCTGCGAAGGCGGATCAGGTGACATTCTTACGATTTTTTCACAATCCAAGGATCGCGAATAACATTCGAGGCTGCCATTCCAGCGGGCGGACTACCCGATGCCCGGCCTGCTCCGCTATGCAAGAATGCCCTGCACGATGGGCGGGCCGCTGCTTCAGCGGGCCGCCGGCAGGCTACCAGCTAACCCAACGTGAAACTATCCAATGGAGGACATTCGAATGCCCGGCGATAGTGCGGATTTGATTCTCAAGAACGGAGCCGTCCATACGGTGGACGCCACGAACAGCATCGCCGAAGCGGTTGCGGTGAGCGACGGGCGCATCCTTGCCGCCGGCTCGAACGCGGAGGTGTTGGCAACGGCCGGACCGGGAACCAGGGAGGTCGACCTCCGTGGCCGGTCGGTGACGCCGGGCTTCATCGATGCGCACCACCACTTTGTCGGCGTCGGCGGCGCCCAGGACGCGATCGATTGCAAAGCGCCGGGCATGCAGAGCATTGCCACGCTGGTGGACGAAGTGCGCAAGCGAGCGGAGGAGTTGCCACCGGGAACCTGGATCCGCGGGCGCGGCTATGACCAGTCGCGGCTGGCGGAGCAGCGCCACCCGAACAAGCATGACTTCGACCCGGTGTCGCCGGAGCACCCGGTGGTGTTCACGCGGACCTGCGGGCACATCGTGGCCGTGAACAGCAAGGCGCTGGAAGTCGCCGGCGTCGACCTGCACACGCCGGACCCGGAAGGTGGACGCTACGACCGCGACAGCGACGGCGCGATCAACGGCGTGTGCTACGAGCGCGCCTGCGGGCCGATCCACCTGGCGTCGGCGCCGGGGCGGGAGGAGCTGCGGCGCTGGCTGCTGGCGGCCAATGACGCCGACCTGGCCAGCGGGCTGACCAGCATCCACGATGCGGGCGGCATGACCGGCGCCCCGGCGGGCATCGCGCAGGAACTATCGGCGACCGGCGACCTGCGAGTACGCATCTACTCCTTTGTGACAGTCAACACGAGCGACCACCCGCACGTCGGCATCCTGGAGACCGGCTATCACACGGGTTTCGGCGACGACCGGTTCAAGCTGGGCGCCTTCAAGGTGATGACCGACGGCTCGAGCTCCGGGCCGACGGCGGCAACACGCCAGCCCTACACCTCGGACGACAGCAGCTGCGGCATCGCCTACTGGCAGCAGGAGGAGCTGGACGACCTGATCGGGCGGGCGCACCGCGCGGGCTGGCAGTGCACCGTCCATGCCGTCGGCGATTACGCCATCGAACAGACGCTCAACGCGATGGAGCGAGCGATGCGCGAATTCCCGCGCGAGGGGCTGCGGCACCGCATCGACCACTGCGGCATCACGCCGCCGGACCTGCGGGCGCGCATCCGGCAGCTCGGCATCGTGCCGGTGATGCAACCGGCCTTTTTCTGGGAGTTCGGCGACGGCTACATCCGCAACTACGGGCGCCACCGGGCGGATGTGATGTTCCCGGCGAAGTCCTTGCTGGATGCCGGCGTGGTGGTCGCAGGATCGTCGGATTCGCCGGTGACGGACTACCGGCCACTCTTTGGCATCGAGCAGGCGCTGACGCGGGCCACCAGCGACGGCGATGTCTGCGGCCCGGACGAGCGCGTCGACCTGGAGACGGCGATCCGGCTGCACACGCTGAACGGCGCATATGCGGCCTTCGAAGAGCGGGAGAAGGGCAGCATCGAAGCCGGGAAGCTGGCAGACCTGGCAGTGCTCAGCGCCGACCTGCGCAAGGTGCCGGTGAAGGAGCTGCGCGACCTGCCCGTGGCGATGACAATCGTGGGCGGCGAGGTAGTCTACGAAGGCTCCTGACCGGTGCTTTCCGGACGATGCCCGCAGGCGCTATTGAAACACTCTCCGGTGCGCTATGATGCCGTGACTTCATGATCCGATAGCCAGTCACGGCAGGTCATGCACCGGAGGGACGGGTGGCACAGGAGACGCTCGGCGCGGAAGCAGCGGCGGAGCCACGCCGGCGTTCATCGATGTTCGCCCTGTTCGGAGAGCGAGACTACCGCGCCTACTGGATCGCGACCTTCTTCTACTTCCTGGTCTTCGGCGCGCAACGCTTCACCTTCGTGCTGCTGGTGCTGGAATTGACCGACCGCGCGGGGCTTGGCGGGCTCGTTGGCTTCACGCTCGGGATCCCGGCGTTCTTCATCACGCTGCCAGCGGGAGTGTGGGCCGACCGATTCAACCGCCAGCGGATGGTGCTGTTCACCAACATGGCGGGTTTCGCGGTGATGGGCACCGTGGCGATCCTGGCGGTCACCGGCGTGCTGAACGCGGGCTTTGCGCTGGTGCTGGCGCTGGGAGCGGGCTTCACGGCCGCGATGGTGCAACCACCGCTGATGTCAATCGTGCCGATGATCGTGCCACGCGATCGGCTGATGAACGGGATCGTGCTGCGGACCATGGGCATGAACCTGGCGCAGGTTTTCGGCGCGGGCCTGGCCGGGTTGCTGATTGCGGTCGCGGGTTTCGAAGGCGCGTTCGCGGCGCAGGCGGCATTCTATGGCATTGCCGCGCTGGCGATTGCGCGGATACGGCTGGGTGAAGCGCCGCCACCACCGGCGGAGCGGCCGCGCATGGCGGCACAGGCCATCGAGGGCCTGCGCTTCGTTTTCGAGAATGCGGCCCTGCGAGCGCTTGTGCTCATTTCCGTGGTCACCGGGCTCTTCATGCTTGGGCCGACGTTCGTGCTTGTGCCGGAGATCGCGCGGACCAAGCTGGAGGTGGGGTCGACGCTCAACGGTATGTTGATGACCTTCACCGGCGCGGGGATGTTCGTGATGTCGCTGTTCCTGGCCTCGCGGGCCACGCTGAGCCGGAAGGGCTACTGGTTCCTGCTGAACTTCCTGATCGCGGGGCCGATCGTGGTGGCGATCGGGCTTTCGCCGGTCTACGCGCTCACCGCGGCCGCGATGTTCGCCTGGGGTGTGGGCGGCGGGGTCTTCATCAACATGAACCAGACCCTGGTACAGCTCAACACACCGGATTCGATGATGGGGCGGGTGATGGCCATCTACATGCTGTCGATCGCGGGCCTCTTGCCGCTGGGCTCGCTGCTTGCGGGTCTGGGCGCCGAAGTCATCGGGCCTGATTGGTACATGGCCTTTTGCGGCGGCGTGCTCACGCTGTGCGCCGTGTATTCGTGGCTGACCATGCGCGAGCTGCGAGTGATGGATTAGCGGTCCCGCTGCACCTGTTGAGTACGCTCTGCACCGCCAGCACCTATACTGTCGGCCACGTTTCGCATGAAGCGGTACAAGAAGGAGGAATTATGCCAACTGCTGAATGCAATGGTCTGAAGATAGCGTATGAAGAGCAGGGCTCGGGCGACCCGCCATTCGTGTTCGTCCATGGGTGGACCTGCGATCGGACTACGTTCGCCCCGCAGGCGGAGTACTTCTCGCGAAAGCACCGGGTGGTCTCGCTGGATCTTCGCGGGCACGGGGAGAGCGACAAGCCGGAAGGGGACTACCCCATCTCCGCGTACGCGAGCGACATTGCGGAGCTCACGAAGCAGCGCAACCTGGGCAAGGCGATCGTGGTCGGCCACAGCATGGGCGGGATCACCGCGCTGCAGGTTGCCGCGGACTACCCCGACCGTGTCGCGGCGATCGTCATGGTGGACCCCGCGCCGATGAAGCCGCCGGCAGAGCAGCAGGAAGCGTTGGAAGGCCTGGTCGCAGCGACGAAGGCAGGGCAGAAGGAGCCCCGGGAGGATGTGATAACCAACCTGATGTTCCTGCCCACATCGGACCCAGAGCTGATCGAGCAGGTGAAGACGCTGATGATGGGTGCGCCGGACACCATTGCCGCCGCGGCGATGCAAGGCATCATCGATTTCGACGGCCCGTCGGTGGCGGCGAAGTGCAAGGTCCCGGCGCTGCACATCGGTGCGGCGCAGCCGCTCAACCCGCCCCACGTCATGAGCGAGGTAATACCGGAGGTGGTGAACGCGCAGACCGTCGGCGGCGGGCACTTCAACCAGCTCGAAGCGCCGGAGCAGGTGAACCTGATGATCGAGGCCTTCCTGAAGCACTATGTGAACTGAACGAGCCGCGTGGGGTTACGGCGCGGGCTTTGACAGGCTCGTAGCGCTCTGGTTCGATACCGCTGCCGCGGGGCCGCGGCTGGAGGTACTGAGATGAAACTGGGACTGAGCGTTGGCTATTCCGGCGCGGACATGGCGCTCCCGATGGAACGGATCTTGCTGGCCGAGCGGCTGGGCTTCGATTCTGTGTGGACCGCGGAGGCCTACGGCTCGGACGCGATTTCGCCACTGGCCTACATCGCGGCGCTGACGAAGCGGATACGCCTGGGGACGGGCGTGGTGCAGCTCGCCGCCCGCACGCCTGCCGCGGCGGCGATGGCGGCGCAGACCGTGGATGCGCTGGCTGGCGGCAACCGCTTCATCCTGGGCATCGGCGTGTCCGGCCCGCAGATCGTGGAGGGGTGGTACGGGCAGCCGTGGGGGCGCCCTTACTACCGGATCAAGGACTACGTCTCCATCATCCGCAAGATCAACGAGCGGAAGGAGCCAGTGACCCACGAGGGGCGCGAGATTTCGCTGCCCTACACGGGGGAAGGGGCGATGGGCATCGGCAAGCCGCTGAAGTCGATCCTGCACACGAACCCGAAGCTGCCCATCTGGCTGGGGACCGGCACGGAGTCGAACGTGAAGCTTACGGCACAGATCGCCGACGGCTGGCTGCCGCTGGGCTTTGTGCCGGGGATGATGGAGACCTACCGGCCCTGGCTCGAAGAGGGCTTCCGGCGGGCTGGCAACGGGAAGTCGCTGAAGGATTTCGAGATCCAGGCGGGCACCACCGTATTCATCACGGATGATGTGCGCGAAGCCTTCCGCCGGATGAAGCCGGGCATCGCGCTCTATGTCGGCGGCATGGGACACCGCGACAAAAACTTCCACAAGGACATGATGGAGCGCCGCGGCTACGGGGACGCGGCGAAGACCATCCAGGAGCTCTACCTGGACGGGCGCAAGGCCGAGGCTATAGAAGCGGTACCGGACGAGTATTGCGACGAGGGGTCGCTGGTCGGCCCGCCGGCGCGGATCCGGGAGCGCTTCCCGGCGTGGGCGGATTCCGGAGCGACGGGGCTGACGATCAACGCGACGCAGGATGAGGCGCTGGAGCTGATGGCGGAGCTGGCGGAGGCCCGGCCGGTGGGGTAAGCGGGCCGGACAGGGAGGCTTACACTGTCGGCATGAAGTACACCGTCATCCTCTCGCCAGATCCAGACCAGGTGCGCTGAGCCAGGGGGATACGCGGGCAGAGGCACTGGAAAACATCCGTGAGCCGATGGCTCTTTGGCTGAAAGTGGCGCGAGAGCACGGCGAGCCGCCGCCGGTCGAAACTCCACAGGTGCTGGTGGAGGGGCTCGCGACCAAGCTCGCCCATCGCGAAGAGCTGGGGTGGGATCGCCTCGCCGAGGTGCACCCGTGCGAGCTGACCACCCGGCATGAATGAGA
>SLAK01000285.1 GCA_007126855.1 Dehalococcoidia bacterium
AGCTAGGCGAAAGCAAGGACAACGTGCTCGTCCGCTCCAACGGTAAGCCGACCTACTACGCGAGCGACATCGCCTACCACTACGACAAATTCATCCGGCGCGGCTTCAACCTGGTGATCGATGTCTGGGGCGCCGACCACCACGGGCACGTGTCCCGGCTCAAGACGGCGACCGGCGCGATTGGCGCCGACCCGGAAGCGCTCCACATCCTGCTCTACCAGCTCGTCACGCTGAAACGCAGCGGCGAAACCGTCCGCCTCTCCAAGCGCGGGGGCGAGATCATCACTATCGACGAGCTTGTGGAAGAGGTCGGCCCGGACGCCACGCGTTTCTTCTTCCTCATGCGCTCGCCCGGCGCCCAGATGGACTTCGACATCGACCTGGCGGTGCGGCAGTCGAACGAGAACCCGGTGTATTACGTGCAGTACGCGCACGCGCGGCTCTCGCAGATCCTGGCGCGGGCGGCGGAACAGGGCATCGATGGGGCCGGCGGCGACGTGTCGCTGCTAACCCAGCCGCAGGAGCTGGCGCTCATCCGCGAGATGTTGCGGCTGGTGGACGTGATCGAAAACTGCGCCACCACCTTCGAGGTGCAGCAGTTGCCGCACTATGCGATGTCGCTTGCAACGGCCTTCCACGCCTTCAACGACGCATTCCGCCAGCAGAACGACTCCAGCCTGAAAGTCATCACCGATGACACCGAGATGACACGGGCGCGGTTGCTCATCGTGCAGGCGACACGCATCGCCCTCGCGCGCGTCCTGGACTTAATGGGCGTGAGCGCCCCCGAACGGATGTGATATGCCGGAACTCCTGCGAGCGCTAACCGAACGACGCGCGCAGCGAGCCTTTGCGCCCGAACCGGTGAGCGACGAACTGCTGGGCCTGCTCTGGCAGGCCGTTTCGCTCGCGCCCAGCCACGGCAATACGCAGCCGACACGCATCCTGGTGCCGGCCACCGCGGAGCAGCGCAAAGCACTCGACGATGCACTCTCCGAAGGCAACCGCGGCTGGGCTACGGCGGCGCCTGTGCTCGCCGCGCTCGCGTCCATCCCGGAGCACAGCAAGCCCGCGGAGAACCGAGACGGCACACTGCGCGAGCTGTGGGCCTTCAACAGCGGCATCGCGCTCGGCAACCTCATGGCGCAGGGCACGGAACTGGGGCTCATCGCGCACCCTATGGCCGGCTTCGATGAGCCTAGCGTGCGCGCGGTCTTCGGGGTACCAGGCGACGTGCGCATCCTGGCAGTCATCGCCATCGGCTACCCGGGCGACCCGTCCACGCTGCCGCCAGACCTCCGCGAAAAGGAGACCGCTCCACGGCAGCGCCTGCCGCTCGACCGGCTTGTCGTGCGCGGGCAATGGACCGAACAACACGGCGAAAGCGCCCGGGGGCCGGGGAAACGTCGTGGCTAGCTCCGTCGGCGACCCGCTGCCGCTGCCGTCCGGCCGCACCGGCCGGGACGCCGAAGCCGTGCTGCGCGCATGCGCCGAGGCAGCCCGCGAGATTCTCCTCGAATCTTTCGGCACCGCCGTCGTCTCCGACGTCAAAGGCCGCGGCAACGTGGTGACCGAGGTCGACTTCCGCGTCGAGCAGGCGCTGAAGGAGCGCATCCTGGATGAGTTTCCAGACCACGCCATCCTTGGCGAAGAGGAGAGCGCAACGGCCCGCTCCGACGGCTGGATGTGGGTCATCGACCCGATCGACGGCACGAAGAACTTCTCGCGCGGGATACCCCACTTCTCCTCCACGATCGCGCTCTGCCACAACGGCGAGCCACAGGCCGGCTTCACCCTGCAACCGATGACGAACGAACTGTTCTTCGCTCGCAAGGGCCACGGCACGACCTTGAACGGCCGGCCCGCGCGTGCCAGCGAAGTCACGACCATCCGCGAAAGCGTCGTGGGGGTTGACCTGGGCTACGACAATGACCGCGGCAAGCGGCAGCTTGGCCTGGCTTACGACCTGTGGCCCGGGCTGGAGAGCATCCGCATCAACGGCTCCGCGGCGCTCGGCTTCAGTTACGTGGCGTGCGGACGATGGGATCTGTATCTGCATGCCAACCTGCAGCCCTGGGATAGCGCGGCAGGACTGCTCCAGGTCCGGGAAGCCGGAGCAGTTGTGACGGACCGTGACGGCGCACCGGCTACGCTCTGGAGCGAGGCAATTGTGGCGGCCCCGCGGGCGGTGCACGAAGAATTCTTTGCGCGCTTTGGCAGGCGGCCCTGGCGCGAAGAAGGAGCGGACGCATGAACACAGCCATCTACGGCATCGCAAACGACTACGTCGAGCGGCTCGCCGAGCGCGACCCGGTGGCCGCGACGGGGCTCGGCATCGCGGGGCACGACGACGAGATGACCGACTATTCGCCCGATGGCTTCGATGCCGTTGAAGCGCTCCGGCAGGAAACGCGCCGGGCGCTCGCAGAAGCGGACGTGTCGGGCGAGCGCGACCGCATCGCGCGCGAAGTCATGCAATCGGCGCTTTCCGCGCAGTCGGACGGCCATGAGGTCGGTGACCACCTCCGCGGCCTGGGAATCCTGGGGTCGCCGGTGCAGGCCATCCGCATGGTGTTCGACCAGATGCCGCGCGCCACAGAAGAAGACTGGGAGACCGTCGCCACCAGGCTGGGAAAGGTGCCCGCGGCGCTGGACAGCTACCAGCGGACGCTGGAAACCGGCGCGGAACGCGGCATCCCGGCCACGCAGCGGCAGGCGCTCGAAGTGGCCCGCCAGTGCGATGTCTGGTCCGGCGAAGTGGGCGATTCCTTCTTCGACCGGCTGCTCACCGCCTACCACGATGCCGGCATCGGCAATGACCGCCTGCAGGAGCGGCTGCACGACCGGGTGACCACGGCGAACCAGGCCTATGCGGACATGGGCCGCTACCTGCGCGAAGACTTCTGGCCGCAAGCGGACCCCGAGGACGCCGTGGGCGAAGAGCGCTATCAGCGCGCCTCACGGCTCTACAACGGCACGGACCTCGACCTCGAAGCTACCTACGACTGGGGCTGGGAAGAGCTCTACCGCATCGAAGAAGAGATGCGCGCGACGGCCGAACGGATCCTGCCCGGTTCGACCATCGCTGAGGCGCGCGAACACCTCGAGAGTGACCCGGACCGCTGCATCGAGGGCGTCGACAACTTCCAGCGCTGGATGCAGGAACTGCAGGACCGCACCATCGCCGAGCTCAACGGCACGCATTTCGATATCCCGGAGCCAATCCAGCGCATCGAAGCGATGATCGCCCCGCCCGGCGGCGCGCTGGCCATGTATTACACGCCGCCATCGGAGGACTTCTCTCGTCCGGGACGCACCTGGTACCCGACGGACGGCAAGAACGTGTTTCCCCTCTGGGGCGAGGTCTCCATCGCCTACCACGAAGGCGTGCCCGGCCACCACCTGGAGCGCGCAAGCGTGCGCTACAACGCCGAATCGCTCTCGCGCTTCCAGCGCCTCTTCGCCATCTCCGGCTATGTGGAAGGCTGGGCGCTCTACGCCGAGCGGCTGATGGCCGAGCTTGGCTACCTGGAAAACCCCGACTACTACCTGGGCATGCTCCGCGCCCAGGCGTTGCGTTCGGTGCGCGTGGTGGTGGACATCGGCATGCACCTGAAGCTCAGCATCCCGCGGACCGAGGCATTCGAGGGCGGCGCCACCTGGACGCCGGAGCTCGGCCAGGCCTTCGCGGACGAGCGAAGCCAGTTCCCGCCCGAGTTCATGGCGAGCGAGATCACGCGCTACCTTGGCCGTCCCGGGCAGGCCATTAGCTACAAGGTGGGCGAACGCGCATGGCTGGAAGCTCGCGCCGCTGCGAAGCACATCGAAGGCGCGGGATTCGACCTCAAGCGCTTCCATGCGCGGGCCTTCGACATCGGCCCGATGGGACTCGCCCAGATGCAGCGGGAGCTCGCCACCGGCTAGATCGCGACCACGAACAGCAGCCCCAGCAGCGCCGAGCCCGCCGCCAGCACGACAAACATGCCATCGCGCCCGAGGACGCGGGGCGCCCGCAGGGCGGCGATTGCGGTCGCGAAGGCGGCCAGCGCCATGAGCAACGCCATACCCGGCCGGTGCACAAGCACCACGATCACCGCGAGCGAACACGCCAGGCCGAAGAGCGCGAAGGCGAGCCGGATCGCGGTTCGTGCGCCCATCCGGTGCGCCGCGCCATGGGTGGTCGCGCGTTCGGCGTCGACGTCGGGCGCCTGGTTGGCAAAGTGCAGCGATAGCCCGACGAGGATGCCCAGGGGGAAGACCCACCAGAGCATGGCATCCCACTCCCCGGCCGCGACGAAGGCCCAGACGGGTATCAGCGGGATGGCTATCGCATAGGGCAGCCAGCTCAGCACGGTTCGCTTCAGCGCAGCGTTGTAGACGAGCCCGCAGAAAACCCCAAGGATGCCGATGAGCCACGCGAGCACCGGCAGCGGCGAGCTGATGAGGAGCCCCACGAACAAGAACCCGGCGGCCAACACTGCCGCCGTACGCCGCTCGATGGCGCCGGAGGCGAGTGGCTTCCAGGGCTTGTGCTCGCGGTCCAGGTCGATGTCGCTGATATCGTTGGTGATGCCGATCGCGAACTGGTAGCACAACATCGTCACGCCAAGCCACGCGGCGAGCGACCACCGGTCGTCCGCATCGGCGGCGTAGGCAGCGAGCGCGGCGGTGAGCGCCGTCACCAGGAGTGACGGGAAGGGGTGGAGGATGCGGAGCACGCGCAGGCGCGTGCGAAGCGGCGTTGCGTAACTGCTGGATGCCATGGAACGAAGCGAGTGTAGCGCGTCCGCCGGTTGCAGCCCCCTACCGGATGAAGCGCGACAGGCATATGCTGGCGCCCGTGAAAGCCGAAATTATCGCCATCGGAACGGAGATCTTGCTCGGCGAGATCGTGGACACGAACAGCAGCTACATCGCCCGCCAGCTTCCCGAGCTGGGCATCGACCTGTATTACACCTCGGTCGTCGGCGACAACATGGGCCGGGTCGCCGAGACCTTCGAGCGCGCCTGGCAGCGGTCCGACCTTATCATCACGACAGGCGGCCTGGGCCCGACCGACGACGACATGACCCGCGAAGGCGTCGCCAGGCTGCTTGGCGAAGAGCCGCACGTCGACCCCGTGCTGGAAGAGCGCCTGCGCGGCTTTTTCGCCTCGCGCGGCTACCCGATGCCGGAGTCGAACATCAAGCAAGCATGGCTCATCCCCAGCGCCCGCGCGCTGGACAACCCGCGCGGCACCGCCCCCGGGTGGTGGGTCGAACGCGCCGGCCACGTGATCGTCTGCATGCCGGGCGTCCCGCCGGAGATGGAGCGCATGTGGATCCACGAGGTAAAACCGGAGCTTGAGCGCCGCTCGACCGGCGAAGTGCTCGTCACGCGCACCATCAAGACGCTGGGCATCGGCGAAGGGACCGTCGACGAGATGGCGCGCCCGGTCTATTCGACGCCCGGCATCGGCATCGGCACCTATGCCCGGCAGGACGGCGTGCACCTGCGTATCGGCGCAAAGGCAGCCACGCGCGAGGAAGCCTGGGGGCGCATCCGGCCGGTGGAAGAAGAGCTGCGCCTCATTTTCGGCCAGGCTATCTGGGGCGTCGACGACGACACGCTGGAAGAGGCCATCGCCGACATGCTGCACAAGCGGCAGCGATCGGTGGGCACCATGGAGTCCGGGAGCGGTGGCCTGCTCGCGAGCACCCTGACCGATGTCCCGGGCGCCACGCAGCACTTCGCCGGCGGCCTGGTCGCCTATCACGCGCAGCACAAGATCGACGCTGGCGTGCCGGCCGATGTCATCACCGACCACGGCGTCGTCTCGCAGGAGACGGCGAAGGCCATGGCACGGGTCGCGCAGCAGCATTTCCGCGCGGATTACGGCATCGGCATCACGGGGGTCATGGGTCCGGAGCCGCTCGAAGGGGTCCCGCCGGGCACGGTGCACATCGGGCTGGTCACGCCGGCAGGCGCCGAACACGCCTCGTCGATGACCTTCAACCAGGGCCGTGCGGCGGTGAAGCGTCGGGCGGTGACCACAGCGCTGCTGCTGATCCGACGCACGCTGCTGGAAGAGCCCGGCTAAGCCAGCGGTTTGCCGCGGGACGCTTCCTGGATGGCGGCGGCGAGCGCGGGCAACGCTTCGCTGATGCGGCGGATGCGCGTGATGTTCTCGTGTTCGAGCCAGCGGTTCCGCCACCAGTCCACCAGGTAGACGTGCGGGATGGTGTCGGCCAGCCAATCGGCCGTGTGCGGGTCGTCCTCGAAGTGCGCGATGGCGCCGAGCTCGGCGACCTTCCGGACTTTGAACTGCGCCGAGGTCTCCTCCCACGAAGGCCGGAGATGGATCTGCGGCACGTAGCCGAAGTACCTGCTGAACCAGGACTCGGTGAGCCTCCGGGCCTGCTCACCGCGCGCTGAGACGACGTGGCACTCCGCAATGTCTGTCGCATGCAGAAAGCCGGTTCGCGCGCCGGGCATCGGGCGGCGAATGTAGTAGCGCCAGCGTTCGGTCAGCCAGAGCACGTTGCGTTTGCCGGGGGCGTCGCGCCGCTTGCCCTGGCCACGCCCCGGGTTGATGCCGAATGGCGGCCGGCAGAGCACACCGTCCAGGTCGAAAGTCACCACGGGCATATTGGGGCGCACGGCTTCATCCTAGCGGCTGGCGTATACCGGTCGATGCCCGGATCGTTGCCGTCATGGACGCGGGGGAAGCGGCATTCCTGGCGAGCGCTGCGGTGGCGGCGGGCGCGGTCAATGCTGTCGCCGGCGGCGGCTCGCTCATCAGCTTCCCGGCGCTTATTGCCGCGGGTTACCCGGCGAAAACGGCCAACGTCACCAACACCGTGGCACTCTGGCCCGGCTACCTGGCCGGCACCGCCGCCTATCGCCGGGAGCTGGGCGGCCAGGGGCACCGCGTCGTCGCGCTGTTGCTGCCATCGTTCGCAGGCGCGCTCCTGGGCGCGGCAATCCTGCTCCTGACGCCCGAAGCCACGTTCGAAGCCATCGTGCCCTTCCTCATCCTGTTCGCGACTGCACTGCTGGCGGCGCAACAGCCGCTGTCCCGCGTAACGGAGTGCTTCAGACTGGGGTCGCGGCACGACGGACACGTGCCGATCAGCCTCCACGGGAGCGTCTTCGCGATGTCGGTCTACGGCGCCTATTTCGGCGCGGGCCTGGGCATCATGCTGCTCGCGGTGCTATCCGTCCTGCTGCCCGACGACCTGCACCGCTGTAACGCGCTCAAAGGCTTCCTTTCCTTCGTGATCAACGCGGCGGCCGTGGGCTATTTCGCGCTCTTCGGGCCCGTGCAGTGGGCGCCCGCGCTCATCATGGCGGTGGGTGCCATTGCGGGCGGCTATGTTGGCGTCGGTATCGTCCGGAAGATCGATCCGCGGTGGCTGCGCGCCGGTGTGGTGGTCTACGGCGTATCGGTTGCGCTCTTCCTGCTTCTCCGCTGAGGCGGTTCGTCAGCAATCCACCCGAACGGTATACTCCGGGCGAACTTAGATTATCGGAGCCATGCATGCTGTTTTCGGTCCGCCTCGTGTCCCGCCAGCCGCACGATATGAACCCTGAAAGCTGGCAATCGCTTGTGACCGAGCAACTCCGATTCGTGAAGAGCCTGCATGAGCAAGGCAAGATCCGTGCCATCTACCGGGAAGCCGGGCTGGGCGTCCTCGCGGTCTTCGACGTCGCCGATGCCCGGGAGCTCGACCAGTTGCTCGCCCAGCTCCCCATGGCGCCGTATTTCGAATCGACCTCTGTGCACGCAATGTGGGACATGGTTCCGTCATTGGAGTCGGTATGAGTGAGAGCACACCGCAAGTAAGCCCCGATGACTTCAAAGGCGCGCTCGGTTCGTGGGCAGCCGGCGTCACCATCGTCACGACAAAGGACAGTGGCCAGGTCTACGGGCTGACCGTCTCCAGCTTCGCGTCGCTGTCTGTCGACCCGCTGCTCATCCTGGTCTGCATCCAGAACAGCAACCGGCTGGCCGAGATGGCGCAATCGTCGCAACACTTCGGCGTCAGCATTCTTGCCCAGGGCCAGGACGAGATCTCGACCTTCTTCGCGAAGTCCGGCCGCGATCCTGTGCCGTCCTACGACCACATCGAAACGGCCGAGTGGCACACCGGCTCACCGCTGATTTCCGGCGCCATCGCGCAGCTCGACTGCAAACTGCACGAAGCGGTGCCGGGGGGCGACCACACCATCCTCATCGGGCAGGTGGTGGGCGCGACTTCTGATCCGTCTAAGGAACCGCTGATCTACTATCGCCGTGGATACCGCAAGCTGACGGATGCGTAAGTCATGGCTGTGAAGGTGCTGATCGAACGCCGGATCGAACCCCGGGCGCGGAGAACGGTGATCGACGCAATGAAGCGGATGCGGCAACGGTGCCTGGATGAACCGGGCTACATCAGCGGAGAGACCCTTTTCGACAACAACGACGAAAACCACATCGTGGTCATCAGCACGTGGTTCGGGCTCATGGACTGGAAGCGGTGGCAGGCCTCCGAGGATCGGCAGGCCTACATCGACCAGATCCAGCCACATTTGCGGGAGCCCGATCGGGTGCTGGTTATGCTCGAAGGCCTTTCAGAACGGGTCGCCGGCGCCTGAGGTGGCACAGAACATTGTGCCGAGCATCACAACCTTTGCGTCTTGGGGCCAACCAGCGGTACTATCCGCGCGGAGGAGTTGCGTGTGTCACCTGCGTTAGCGTTCCTGGGAATTTCAATCATCGGTACCTGGGGCGTTGCCTCGATCGCCCTTATTGCGGGCGGGATTATCCTGCTGGTCTCCCCCGGCGACGCCGACACGGCATCGGGCAACGTTGCCGGTGGAATCGCCCTGCTGATATTCGGCGCTATCTCGCTCGGGCTCATGGGCAAGGTTGTTGGGCCGCTCCTAGGCGTGGACCCACCGCTGCCGGTGAAGGCCAAATCGATCATTCCCCACGACCGGCTGCAGCGCTGGGCGCGCGTCGGCCCGCTCAACAGTTTTCCGGATGGCGTGCCGCAGGAAGTCCGCGTCCGGAGCAACCGCGTCACCATCGTCCGAGACGGCGACACAGCCTACGCGCTCGCCGGCCTCTGCCCGCATGCACGCCTTCCTCTTGCCGGCTTCCCGGGCTCGCCGATCAAGCAGGAACCCATCCGGGATGACTGTATCACCTGCCCATTCCACGGCGCGCGCTTCGAGCTCGCCTCCGGCGAAGTCGTGCGGCAGCCCTTCTCCAGCGAATTCAATGCCGAGCACCCGTTCCTCGGCGGGGTGCAGGAAAAGCTGCTCTTCTTCAACACGAAGACCGAAGCAGTCCAAACCTACCCTGTCGAAATCGAGGACGGGGAAGTTATGGTGAAAGTGCCGCGCTAACGGCTTCTCCCACGCGGCACCAATGGAGGCGGGCCAGTCGAGTGCCCGCCTCCTTGCGTTTCATCCCGTTAACTGTTGGGTGGCGCCCAGCGTTCGGTCCAGCCCTCGTCGGGCTGCTGCTCGGCGAAGGGCCACGGGTTCTGCCACTTGTCCATGAACACCACCTGCTTCACCGGCTTCCGCCGCACCGGGCCGTGCCGGTCCGTCGGGTAGCCGATGGGCAGCAGGCAGTAGATCTCGTTGTTCTCGGGTAGTTCGAGCATTTCCATCAGCTCGTCCCGGTGGCCAAGCGGAAGGTTGAAAATGGACCCGCCAAGGCCCAGCGCCCGCGCCGTGAGCAACAGGTTCTGCACCGCGGGGAAAATGCTTCCGCCAGGCGTGGAGTGGCGGCCCTTCAGCCCGGTCACACATACCACGGCAGGCACCGTCGCCAGGTGGTGAGCCAGGTGTCCCACGCTGCGAAGCGAGAGCCGCTGGCTCCGCGGCAACGCGTCGATCGCGGCCGGGTCGTCGCCGAAACGCGCCTGGTAGCGGCCCCAGCCCTCTTCGGCCCATTCCTGCAGCTTCGCCTTCACCTCCAGAGAGGTGATCACGATGAAGCGCCAGTCCTGCACATTCTGTCCCGAAGGCGCGCGGATGGCCGCATCGAAAAGCTGGAACAACACCTCGTCGGGGATAGGATCCGGCTTGAAGCGGCGGAGCGCTCGCGCCGTATAGAGCGTCTGGAAAAGGCCGGGATCGGCTTCGGGTAGCGACATTCGTCCTCCTATCATCGGCGTGCTTTGTGGCGACTCTACAGGGTTTTGGGCCTGCTTCCACTGCCCAAAAACCGAAAGCAAAAGCGAACCAGCCCCGCCAGGAATGTCCTGCCCGCAGGCCAACCGGTAGGATCGACGCGATGATACCGGCGCCTGGTCCCGATACCGGTGGCGCGCGGCCGGCCGCCACAGCGGCGAAACAGCTCTGGGCTTCGCTCCTGGCCGGGCCGCTGCAGGCGCCCTTTGTGGTCGTCTACCTGCTCGTCTCCTGGGTGATCTTCCTCAGCCTGGCGCAGCCCGGCTCGTGGTTCTACGAAACCGACGGCGAGGCGCTTCGCCCCTGGCTCTACGCGATACCGGACCTGGCGCAGGATGTGCCCGCCACGCTGAGCGCGGTCGCGACCGCCCCCTGGGTGCATATCACCGGCGTGCAGATGGTGTTCGTGACCCTGGGCCTGCTGGTGTTCGGCGCCCGGCTGGAGTTCCGCGAAGGGACGCTGAAGACAGTGGCCATCTTCTTCGCCACAACGGCGATCGGCGCCTGCGCGGCAGGGTTGCTGCTGCACGTCATCTACCCCGGTTTTGCCAGCAGCGAGGCCTTCGAAACCGCATGGGAGCGCACCTGGGGCGGGGGCAGCGCAGGGGCCTTTGGCGTGGTGGGCGCCCTTGTCGGCCGGGCACGGAGCCCACTGCCGCTCATCGGCGCCGTGCTGGCCTGGGAAGCCTCATTCGCGCTGCTGCTGTTCCGCGACTTCGTGCCCGCGTTCCACATCCCGGCGTTCTTTGCCGGGTTCGCCGCCACGCGTTACTTGCTGCCGGGGCCGCGGGATGAGTCGGTTTACACCATCCTCACCGGCGCTCGACCGTCCTGAGCGAACCGGGTTAGTCGATTCCCGGCGGAGGGTTAAAGGTTTCGTAGAGGATCGTAATCTCCCGGTTGGCGCAATGGCGCAGCTGGCCCGCCAGCCAGCGCAGGCGCTCCACATGCTCTTCATCCGCCGAGGTCACGGCCTCGCGCGTCTCCCACATTTCCACCAGCAGCCGCGCCAGCGCAGCTTCGTGGCGCTCCAGCGTCCCGATCAGGCGGGGGTCGTCGGTCTGGATCTCGTGAATAAGGCCGTCTTCTCCCGCGAGGTCGCCAAAGTGCCGCTCAATTGCCAGGATGGCCTTGCGGATGGCGGCGTCCACCGACGAATGCCAGCTTTCGGATGGCGACGGGTTATCGGCTACGTCGTCGATCTGCGTCGCAGCCTGGCGGATCGAGTTCTCCAGCGCCGAGAGGACAATTTCGCGATGATGATCCACAGGGGATCTCCTTGTTACTGTGTGAGTAGCGTACCGGGCGGGTGCACCGGGAGCATACTACGTCCGGCAGAATGACGGCCGGCCGGGTACCCGAAATCCCCCAGAGCCCCGCATGCGCGTAAAGGCCGTTGTCGGCTGGCGATGAGCCTGAGAATCGCTGGAGGATTGCCCGTTTGCCCGATCGACCAGGACTCCCCCACGGCAAAAACCTCGTGCTGCTGGCCGGACTTACCGGCGGTATCGCAGGAATCGTGCTCGTCATCGCCATCGTGTTCGCCGTCACGCAGGACGACGACATACTCGTGCCGACTCCTACTCCCGGCAACGGCGCGATCGGGGCAAACGACGTCGAGTCCACGCAGGTCGATCTGGCCATCAGGTCCCAATTGGACGGCGGGCGGCTGCTGGTGGAAGGCACCATCACGGTCCCGGATGGCGCACTCGTGAAGTACGAGATCACCGGCCCGGAGGACTGCGACGAATGCTTCGCCGAAGGCCGGGTGCCGGTGAGCGACCAGGCATTTCGCCTTTCGCGGGACGTCTCCGCATGGCCCGATGGCACCTATGAGATCCGCACCAGTTTCCAGACGGTGCTGAATGGCGAAACCCAGCCGGGGCGCATCATTGAACTCTACGGCGAAACGGGCGAGCGTATGACCGGCGATACCATCGAGGAAGATGGGTACACGCGCGTCGAGGCCGTGGACACCGTCACCCCCTAGGGTCCCCGCTCCACGGGCGCCAGGCAGAACATCCCGCGGCCCTGATGGGGCTGGTATTCGCCGCCACCTCCGCCGCCCGCGACCACAGCGAAGGCCATTGACCGTCCACCGGAGGTTTCGCCGGCATAGAGCTGGCGTTGCCCCGGAGGGATATCGAGCTCCTCGGTTATGCGCCGGTCGTCTCCGTCCCAGAGGCATCCCGCTACCCAGGCGCCGTCGGCTGCCAGCGAGGCGATAGCCTGCTCGAGCTGGTTCCGTTCCGCATCGGTAAGCCATTGGTCCGGGTGTTCTCCCGGATCGGACGTGGCCCGCTGGAAGAGCGCGAATGCGGCAACCAGGACGAGCGCGACACTCGCCCCGACCGCAAGGTGCCGCACGGTCGCCGTATCAAGCAGCGCGAAGAAGCCGTGGAACATCATCCTGATCGTACGAGAGTCCTGCATACCGAGAGACTCGTGCCACATAGCGTCATTCACCGCGCAACGGATCCGGGTTCCGACGCCTGTTCGTCTTTGCCGGCGTACATATTCGCCGTAGTATCTGGCCATGCCGCGCGGAACGCGGCCGTGCCTCGTTGGGGACACCGAAGGTTGTCCCACGGAGCGGAAACCGGGCCCGCCCTGATCCCCGTGAGGCACGGATCGGCTACAGTAGCCGTACCGGCAAACCAGGAGGGTTGAGACAGAGTATGGCTGAGAGCCAGCGGAAGAACGACAAGACCTTTGCGATCGCGGGAGATCGCACCTCTCCCACCCTCCAGTGGGTCGGCGACGGACTCCAGAAGGTGCTCGTGAAGCACGGGCACGAATTCCAGGCCGAACCGATGCCGGACGTCCGGTTTGTACTCAACTTCGTGGACCCGGCGAAGCCGCGGCCGTTCCGCCGCAAGGCGCAGGCCACGTTCGTGATGGGCATTTCCGAACTTGAAGGGCAGCCCGAAGTGATGCGCGCCGGCTATCCCGTGCTCGTCCGCTCGCTATCGAACATGATGATGTTGCTGGTCCACGGCGAAGGTGGGCTGGAAGCGCACTTCCTGACGATCGAGCAGGGCCACTACATCGTGACCTACCGCCAGGGCGAGGACGAAGCCTTCTTCGAAGAGGTCTACGAGCGCATCGAACCGCTCGCATCGTCCGAGCTGGTTATCAATAACGTGTTCGAAACCGATCTGGAGGAAGAGCTCTGGGACGGCGACGAGAACACCAGACAGCTGGAGGAAGCGGGCCGCTTCCTGGACTCCATGAACCTGCTGCCGGCGCCCTTCCCGGTACAGGAGATCCTGGAAGAGCGGGACCTGCGGCACATCTACCGGCTTTACGGCCTGGGTGGGCTCTCCTATGGCAACCTCAGCGCGCGCAGGGACGCCACGCGCTTCTGGATGAGCGCGAGCGGTGTCGACAAGGGGAAGATCGGCACCATCGGCGAAGACATCCTGTTGGTGAAGGACTTTGACGAGAAAAGCCCCGCGCTGATCCTGAGCGTGCCACCGCACGCGCAGCCAAAGCGCGTCTCGGTAGACGCCATCGAGCACTACATGATCTACCGCGAGCACCCGGATGTGGGCGCGATCGTCCACGTGCACGCGTGGATGGACAACATCCCGGTCACCGAGATGAACTACCCGTGCGGCACGCGGGAGATCGCCCTCGCCGTTTCCGAGCTTGTGCGCCAGCAGCCGGAACCGGCGCGCGCGGTCATCGGCCTCAAGAACCACGGCGTAACCATCACCGGGCGCAGCATGCGCGAGATCCTGGAGCGCGTCGAGGGCAAAATGAGCCCGCACGTGCCGATGTCGTAGCGCAACCCGACCCGCCGGGGTCGGGTTCAAGCGGCGCCCTTCGCCAGGGAACTCACGGAGCCGGCGCGCGCGAGGCTACCTGGGGTCAATCGGCGTGACCACGCCAAGGCGGTCCTCGATGGCTTCGGCTGCGTCGAGGCAGAGGTCCTCGCGATAGCGGTTGCCGATGACCTGGACGCCCTGGGGGAGCCCATTTGCCACGCCCACGGGCAGCGCCGCAGCCGGGAGGCCCAGCAGGTTCGCGGCCACCACGAGGCGGAGCGAATTCAGCACCTGTATCGGGTCTTCCAGGTCGAACCCGACAGGGAAGGGCTGCATGGTGGAGACGGGCCCCAGCACCAGGGGATAGGTTTCGAAGAACTGGCTCCAGGCGCGGGCGATGGCGTTGCGCTGCGCAAAGCTCATCATGTACCCGGAATGGTCCAGCGAGGGAATCCCTTCGAAGATCCCGTCGAGAAACGTAAGTGCATCGGCGCAGGCGATCGGCTTGAGCATTTCGTAGAGGCCGAGCCTGAGCTCGGTGACGACAGTGGCGGCCCAGGTGTCACGCGCCTCGCTCAGCATCGGGAGGTCGACCTCCTCGACGGCATAGCCGGCATCGCGGAGGGCCTCCGCGGCGCGCTGCACGCCGGCCGCGACATCCGCGTCGACGCCCTCGCCGCCGGGGTCAAGCACCATTGCAACGCGGATGGGCGGCTCGGCCGCCGTGCCCTTGAGCGGAGCCGGCATCCACCAGGGGTCGCGCGCGTCGGGGCCGGAGATGCAGCCAAGGGCGAGCCGCAGGTCGCGCACGTGCCTGGCCATCGGCCCCTGGACGGCATAGAGCTGGAGGGTGATGGGCGCATCCTCGGGCGGCAGCGCGCTCGCCTGGGGCACGCGACCCAGCGTCGGCCGCAAGGCGGCTGTCCCGCAGCACTGCGACGGCCAGCGCAGCGACCCTCCGTAGTCGTTGCCGAAGCCCAGGGGCGTCATGCCCGTGGCCAGCGCGGCCGCTTCGCCGCCGCTGGAGCCACCAGGCGTCCGCGATCTGTCCCAGGGATTCTTCGTCGGCCCCCGCAGCCCGTTGTCCGTGTGCCAGCGCATGCCGAAGTCCGGCAGGTTGGTGCGCCCAATGGGGATGGCGCCGGCTGCCTTCGCCTGCGCCATGTGCGGCGCATCGATGGGCGGCACAGCCTCCGCCATCGCCACGAGGCCCTGGGTCGTCGCTGAACCGGCCAGGTCGATGTTCTCCTTAACGGTGACCGGTACGCCGTGCAACGCGCCGGTTTGAGCGCCCGAGCTCAGCGCGCGGTCGGCGGCATCGGCCGCGGCGAGCGCGTCGTTTGCCAGCACCACGGTGACCGCGTTCAACTGCGGGTTCACCTCGTCGATGCGCGCGAGGTGCGCCTCCACAACCTCCTTGCTGGTCACCTGCCTCGCCCGGATGAGTTCCGCAAGGTCGAGCGCTCCCAGTCTGCACAGTTCGCTGCCCATGCCGTCTCCTCCTTCGACAGAGTGGCGGCCAGCTTATGTGCAGGGCACAGGCTTGTCCACGGGTCCCGCAATAGAATGGAGCGCAATGCAACAATCATTCCGCGGGCTCCCGGCAGTGGGGCCGGCTCTTCTGCTCGCCCTCGCGGCGCTCCCGTTGCTTGCCGCCTGCGACGACAACGACGATTCGGGTAATGGCGAACCGCTTGTGGTGAGCGTCCAGGCCGAAGTCGAACCGGCAGACGCGCCCGTGCAGGTCGACGTCTCCGCCATCGAGGAGGACGGCGACGGGCTGCTCTTCCACGAAGTGCGGGTTACCTGGGAAGGCGACCAGCCCGTCGTGCTCGAAGACGCACGCTTCACCCACGATGCCACCAGCAACGACGGGCGGCTCATCACCGCCGGGCGCGGTTGCGGCGCGAGCTGGGACGAGGACATGGAGCAGGTCCTGCTCGCTTGCACGAGCGACCTGCAGATCATCTGGCTTGAACCGGACCAGACGCACAACTACCCCGTCCGCATCTACCCGCAGGTCGGCCCGCAGCGCCTGGCGCCGGGCGCCTATGCCGTGGAGGAGCTTGTGCGGTGGTGGTACTCAGAAGGCCCGGCGGAGCCATTCCCGGAAATCGAGGACG
>SLAK01000300.1 GCA_007126855.1 Dehalococcoidia bacterium
CCGCCGGTCGACGGCTGCGGCGCGAAGTGCTCTCGCTCCGCCACGATGCGGGCCAGGTCGGATCGCGAGCGGAGCCCGAGCTTTCGATAGACATTGCGGAGGTGGAAGTCGATCGTGCGGGGGCTCAAGAACAGCGCGGCGGCAGCCTCTTGATTCGTCGCTCCGTCGGCCACTACGAGCGCCACCTGCAGTTCCTGGGGCGTGAGCAACGCGAGCGGCGTATCAGCATTCTCTGGCCGGGCGCCACCACTCGCGCGGAGTTCGATGCGTGCCTGCTCGGCCCAGGGGCTCGCGCCCAGCCACTCCAGCGTCGTCAACGCTGCCCGGAGATGCTCGCGACCCTGCCGTCGCTTGCGTGCCCGCCGCAACCGCTGGCCGTAACCGAGGACAGTGCGAGCCCATTCAAAAGGCGTGGTGGTCCGCTCGTGATAGCTCAAAGCTTCGCGGAAATGCTCATCAAAGGAATCGTCGCTCGCGAGGAGCCCCTTGCCTCGTGCGACTGCCGCGAACGCCCATGGCTGCCCAACCCGGGCGGCTTGCCGCTCGAGCATAGCAAGCACCTCTGCTGCGTCTGCAGCACGCCCGGCGCGCCAGTAGGCCTCCACCAGGTCCGGAGCCCACTGAATGATGGCGGGGTTTTCGAGCCCATGCTTCTCCGTCAGCAGGCAAACGGCTTCCAGCTCCGCAATCGCTTCCTCGTGCCGTCCCCATCCCAGATGGAGCAACCCGCGGGCGGCATGGGCGAATGCCGGGATGGAGCCCAGGCCGCGGTCCGAGGCGATGCCAAGGGCCTGCGCGGTATGTTCCATGCAACCAGCGTCCTGGCCCAGCCCTGCTTCAACCCTTGCCAGCACCACCAGGTTGTAAGCAAGCTGTGTCACCTGCCCGGTATCTTCCGCGAGCCGGACTGATTCAAAAGCATCAGCATGGGCGGCAGCCCAGCGACCCGTACGAAAGTACGTATCCGCCCGCGCCGCAAGCGCATAGGGGATCGCCGCCATCGCACTCGTGGCGCGGGCGCTGGAGATCAGCCGGCTGGTGAGCTCAACGACCGTCCCGTATTGTTCTTCCGAAAGAAAGAGCGTGGTCACGAAGGGCTGGAGAATCATGTCCAGCGAGTTGAGCTCGCGGTCGACAAAGAGACCGCGATGATGCCTCTCCAGTAGTGCGGTGGCGCCCTCCCTATCGCCGGATAGCGTCAGCCCGATTGCCAGCGCGAGGTGAGCAGCGTCGCGAATCGAAGGCTCTGCTTCTGCAGCGATATCAACCGCGCTCCGCAGGACGGCAAGGCCAGGCGCGATCTCCGCTGCCATGAAATGCGTGAACGCACCGACCATCATCATTTGTGCAGCGCGGCCGGGGTCATGGGGCGCGGTAGCGTTGGCGGCTTCGAAGAGCGTGCTTCGTGTCCGCTCCGGATCTCCGCAAAGCAAGCGGATCATCCCGAGCAACAGGTGGACTTCTGCTCGTTGGTCCGGGTCGTCGCTCGTAAGCAGTGCTTCTTCCAGAAGGCTGATGGCGCGAGGCCCATTCCCGAACGACAGGAATGCCTCGCCGGCGCCTACGAGGCGTTGCCATCGTGCCAGCCGGGATTCGGAAAGTTCCGCCGCACGCGCAAGTGATCGCGCGGCCGCCCCGAAGGCGCCACGCCTGTGAGCCGCGGCGGCCGAAGCTTCCAGTGCCGCGGCCACCTGCTCATCGGGTCGTATCGCCGCGGCGGCCAGGTGCCAGGCGCGCCCCTCGGCCATGCCGGCTTCCGCCAGCGACTCCGCAAGCGCAGTGTGAGCTCCCCGCCGGTCGGCTGGAGAAGCATCCTGATAGACGACGCTGCGAAGAATCGGGTGCCGGAACCTGACCGAGCCATCCTGTATCGCGATCAGATCGCCCGTTTCTGCCGCGTCCAACAGCTTCACGTCGAGGTCAAGCGCCTTCAAAGCGGGCAGGATTTCCCCCAGCGAGCCCGTCTCGCTTGCTGCCGCGATGAGGAGGCAAGAACGAAGAGGCGGGGATATCCCGGCGAGCCTGCCCCGAAACGCACGGCGCAGGTTCGGACCGGAAGGCAACGGCTCATCGATGACAGCGCGGCCCGCGAGCTGGTCATCGGTAAGGATTTGCGGGATCTCGAGCAAAGCCAGCGGATTACCCCGCACCGAGGCTACAAGCTCCTCGGCGACACCCGGGGAGGGCCGTCGCTCCCCCTGCGCCAGGAGCGCAAGCGATGTCTCCCGGTCGAGCCCGGCGATGTGCATCTGCGCCAGGCTCAGCCAGCGCGCGTCCACATCGACTTCTTCCTCGCGACCCGCGAGGATCAGCGCCACGGGTTCCGCTTCCAGCCTGCGCGCAATAAACAGCACGGCTTCGGCAGACTCGGCATCCAGCCACTGCACGTCGTCCACGGCCACCAGCAGCGGATTCTTCTCTGCCGCCAGCGCGATGAGCGACAAAGCCCCGCTGTAGGCTGCGAAACGGTCCATCGCAACCTGGTTATCCAGTGCGAACGCAGATTTGAGTGCCGCGCTCTGCGGTAGCGGGATCTGGTCGATCCGCGGCAGCAAGGGGCGGAGCAGCTGCGCCAATGCAGAGAAGCCCAGTTGCGCTTCGCCTTCAATGCCTGCAGTGCGCAGCACTTCGAACCCCTGGTCAGATGCGCGGCCGGCCGCATGGTCGAGCAATGTGGACTTGCCGACACCGGGTTCGCCAAGAATCAACAGGGCAACACTGTGCCCTACGCTCGCATCCATAAGGGCCCGGTCTAACTGGTCACGCTCCGAATCACGGCCCCACATCGCGCCAGTTTAACATGCCGCAACCACAAAACCCGGGAATTTACCCGGTACCGAAGCCACTACCACCCCACGTAGACTCGCACCCCACTGCCACACGATCCGCATGCTTCCCGCAGGCGGTCCTCAGGCGTGAATATTCGACACTTATGTAATCTACGGCGAATCCAGCAGCACCCTCCATCACTGCAGGCTGGCCAATACGACACGTTGAGGAGCATCTCCATGCGAGACCGCGGTCTACACCTTCGATCCATCGTCGTCCTTGCGGTCTTCCTGGCCATCATTGCCATATCCGCCGCGACACTGCGCGTGGGCTCGGCCTCAGACAATGTCACGGTCAAAATCGTCCCCGACACATACGATGCCTCGGACAGTGAAACACTCATCGATCTGAGCGACCCGAGCACGTCGGTCATTTCTGCCATAGCTCAGGCGTCCGGCAACGACGTCCTGGTAGTGGTGATCCCCGGAGAGGAATTCAACGCAATCGAGATCGATGACCTGGAAGTCGCCGCCGCGGATGGATTTGTCGCAGTGCTGGGCTCCACAGGCTTGCTCGGCACTACCAACGTCAGCCTGTTGTTCGCACTCCACTGGGAAGATCCTGACGCAACAGACCCCGATTGGGCCATCGCCGCCAGCATCGATTCCTTCAGCCTTAGCTCGATCAACTCCGCCTGGACGCTCCCCGGCGATCTTGACCCGACCGTCACCGACGGCTTCATCGGCCTCGCCTCCGCGGACATTCCATTTCCAGAGCTAGGCGAGACATCGAACATCGGCAACTTCTTCCCGGATGGCTTCTCCACGAAAGACGACGTCACCATCGAGAAGGGCGCGACCATCATGGCGACCGTCGAAGTTGCGACGGTCATCGGCGCCGAGGCAACCGGGGTCTTCTTCGGTGACCCGGAGCATAAAGAGACGCTGCGCGCGCACATCGACTTCGACGATCTCTCCACGCCGGAGCTCTTCAACCTGCCCGACGATGAACCGACGCCGCCACATCTCTCGCCTGCGCCCACCAAGGTTTCCTTCGAAATCACGCGGAACTTCGACGACGACCCGGTCGGCTTCGCGGGTTACGTCACGGCGATTGGCGATTGGACCTTCAAGCTCGAGGCCATCACGGATGCCTCGTCCTTCGACGTGAGCGGCAGCGGGAAGTTGAAGATCGCCGACGCAGTCAAGCCAGGTGGAGTCGATCTCGACTTCGAGATCTCTGTCGCCTACGACGGCGACATCGTCACGGTCGAGCTCGAAACCGGCACGACGGCGATCCCGGACCTGTTCGGCACGAGCGTAACCATCAAGGAGACCAAATTCACCGCCAAACTGGTGAGCGGGCCGGGGCCCGAGTCATCCGCCGAATTCGCGCTCAAGGGCTCGGTGGACATTGCGGCACCATCGATCGAGGCATCAGCGTCGCTGTCCATCGAGTTTGAGTCAGGCTCGCTCAAGACGGCTGAGCTGATCCTCGAGGTCGAGAACGTGAACATCGGCGAGGTGACTGCCTGGGCCGCCGGCGAGCTGGGCCTCGAGGCCGAAGCGTTGCCGGACGAACTCGACGACATCGAGCTGAAGACCGCGCGCCTGCGCGTGGCCTTCGACTTCAGCGACGGCACCTCGATCGAGTTCGAGGCCAACGCAACGGTGGGCTTCGGCAGCGACATCGAAGCCACCGCCACGCTCAAGTTCAACATCGAGGGCGGCTCGCTGGAGAGCATGGATTTCATCCTCGAGATCGAGAACGTCAACATCGGCGAGGTCACTTCGTGGGTGCTGGACCAGCTCGACATCGAGGCAGACGTCCCGGACGAGCTGGACGATCTGATCCTCGACAATGCCCGGCTGCGTGTGGGCTTGAAATTCAGCGATGGAGCGTCGATAGAGTTCGCGGCGACCGCGCA
>SLAK01000065.1 GCA_007126855.1 Dehalococcoidia bacterium
CCGAAGCCGGTGACATCGGTGGCGGCGCGGACACCGGCCTGGAGGGCCAGGTGCGACGGGTGGCGGTTGAGCTGGAGCATGGACTCGACGGCGGCGTCGGCCCATTCGGCTTCCGCCCGGCCGTTGCGCATGGCGGAGACAATGCAACCGATGCCGAGGGGTTTGGTGAGGTAAAGGCGGTCGCCGGGTTTCAGGCCGGCTTTTGTCATCAGCCGCTTCGGATGGGCGATGCCCAGGACGCTAAGGCCGTACTTTGGCTCCTGGTCCCAGATAGTGTGGCCACCGGCGATGACGCCGCCCGCTTCGGCGACCTTCTCGGCGCCGCCGCGCAGGATCTCGCTGATCGCCGAGACGGGCAGGTCTTCGGGAAAGGCCGCGACGTTGAGCGCCAGGACGACTTCGCCGCCCATGGCGAAGACGTCGGACATGGCGTTGGCCGCGGCGATGGCGCCATAGGCGTAGGGGTCGTCGACGATGGGGGCAAAGAAGTCAAGCGTAGCCACCACGGCCGTTTTCGCGTTGATGCGATAGACGGCCGCGTCGTCGGCGACGCTCATCCCAACGAGGAGATCGGGATGGGCCTCGCGGTTAAACACACCAGCGAGCGGCGACAGTACCTGCGCCAGGGCCTCGGGGCCCGCTTTAGACGCTCAACCGCCGCAGCCGGTGAGTTCGGTCAGCCGGACTGGCTTCTCACTCATAGGGGCCATGCTAGCGGATGGGGCGCTGACCTGCCGCTGTGGGTCGCGGGCGGTAGGATGGGAGCGTGCCGGAATTCGATGCCATCGTGGTTGGGGCCGGGCCCGCGGGGAGCACGGCAGCGCGGGAGCTTGCCGCGGGCGGGGCGCGCGTGCTCGTGGTGGACCGGGCGGAATTCCCTCGATACAAGGCCTGCGGCGGGGGCATACCGCTGCGGACAGAACGGATGCTGCCGTTTCCGATCGACCAGGTGGTCGAGGATTCGGTGTCGCTGCTGGACGTGGGCTGGCGCGGGCGGATGCGCTTCCTGCGCGATTCGGGGGAGCCGTTCGCGCACATGGTGATGCGGGACCGTTTCGACGCGCTGCTGCTGGAGCACGCGAAGCGGGCGGGCGCGGAATTCCGGCCGGGGACGGTGGTGCGCAGGGCATCGGAGAACGGCGGCGTGGCCATTGCAGACGACAGCGGCTTCCGGGCTACGGCGGAATACCTGGTGTGCGCCGACGGGGCGCATTCGCCAGTGGGGAAGCTGATCGGGCTGGGCCACGACATCGCCGAATGCGCCGCCTGGGAAGTTGAGCTGCGCGGCGCGGCGGCACAGCGCGACTACCGGGCCAGGGCACTGATTGAAGTTGGGTTCAACCCGTGGGGTTATGCATGGCTGTTTCCCAAGGAAACGCTGCTATCGATCGGCATCGTGCTGCCGCGCGAGCAGGCGGGACGGATGAAGCGGATCGTGGATGCATATGTGCGGCGGCTGGGCCTTGAGGGCGCCGAGACGGCTGTGGCCAAAGGGCACAAGATCCGCTTCCGGCGCGGCGGCGAGCGGCTAGCCACGGGGCGTGTGTTGCTGGCGGGCGACGCAGCCGGGCTGGCCGACGAATTCACCGAGGAGGGCATCAGCTACGCGGTGCACTCGGGGCGGATCGCGTCGCGCAACGTGCTGCGGGCGCTGGACGACGGCGGCCTGGCGGGATACGAGCGGGACATTGACCGCGAGGTGATGCCGGAGTTGAAGGCGGCCAGGGTGATCGGCTACATGTTCTACGGGATGCTGCGGCGGGCGCCGCGGCCCTGGATGTTTGCCAGCGCACGGTTTCCCTACCTGTGGGACGCCTTTTTCGCGGTGCAGCGGGGGGAATCGAGCTACGCGCGGGAGGTGGCGCGGGTGCCGGTGCTGCCGGCGATGGCGGAGAGGATGCTGCGCCCCCGATGACGCTCACGCCGAAAGCGATCATGGAGCGGCTGGAGCCGGTCTACGGGCGGCCCGAAGCGCAGCCGCACGAGGACGCCGTTGCCGAGCTGGTGCTCACGATCCTTTCGCAGAACACGTCGGACACAAACAGCGGCCGGGCCTTCGCGGAGCTGATGCGGCGCTTTCCTTCGTGGCAGGCCATCGCTGCGGCGCCGCTGGAAGAGGTGATCGATGCGATCCGGCCGGGCGGGCTGGCGCAGCAGAAAGCCCCGCGCATCCAGACCGCCCTGGCGGCGGTGGCCGAGCGGGCCCCGGCCGGCGACCTTGGTTTTCTGCGCCAGATGCCGCTGGACGAAGCGCGCCAGTGGCTGCGCTCACTCCCGGGCGTGGGGCCGAAGACGGCGGCGTGCGTGCTGCTGTTCGCGTTGGGGTTGCCGGCGATGCCGGTAGACACTCACGTGGAGCGGGTGGCGAAACGCCTGGGGCTGATCCCGGAGAAGATGTCGGCGGAGCGGGCCCATGAAGCGCTGGAGGCGATGGTGAGGCCGGAGGACTACTACCGGTTCCACATGCTGCTGATCAAGCACGGGCGGCGGACCTGCACGGCGAGGAAGCCGGCCTGCGAACGCTGCCCTCTGGCGCCGGACTGCCCCTCGGCGCTGGTGGCCGGGGGGAGCGTCACCGCGGGACAGTAGCGTCAGTCTCGAGGGTAGCCTGCCTCGCTCTCCTCGCCCTCCCATTCGCCAGCGCCGTCGTCATAGCCGTCGTCTTCGGCGTATGCGTCGTCGTCCCAATCGTCCCAGCCGTCGCGGCGGCCGTCCCAGTCCTCGGCTCCATCTTCGTCGTACCAGGCTTCACCGCCGGCCCAGGCATCGGCCTCTTCGGGTTCTTCGAAGTACCGCCGCTCGAGGTAGGTGAGCGCTATGCCGCCAAGGAAGAGAAAGCCGGCGAAGACGCTGACGATCAGGAAGTTCCGGCGGGGCACTTCGGCCATGCTCTGTGCGATGCCGGCGATCTCGGAAGTGAAGGGGTCGCCGGCGCCCGAGCGCGAAAGCAGGAACACCAGGGACGCGCTGAGCGCGAGCCCTCCGAGGGAGCCAGCCAGCAGGGCGCCACCGATGGTGCGGACGACGCCGGGCCGGCGATCGGCTGCGGCGGCCATGCCGCCAGCGAGCGCAACCAGGACGGCGAGGACGGCAGTGGCGATGGTGACGTTGTTGTGGAAGGAGCCGGTGAGGGCGCCAACGAAGGACTGCGCGACATTCTCGGCGCTGATGAGGGGGAAGTCCTGGGCCTCGCCTTCCTGGAAGGCGTTGATGCCCTGGTCGTGAACGACGGCGCTGGCGCGGCGCAGCACGACCTCCCGGACCTGGTGGTCGTTGAGTTCGAGCAATTCGCTTCCGCTGAGGATGACCCTGACGGGGTAATCGGGCAGGGCGAAGGCGCCGTGGGGCTGTTCGGCTGCCTGTTCGCGGAGCTCGGGCAGGTGTTCGGCGAGGTAGCGGTCGATATCGGTGATGGAAGCGACGCCACGCTCGATGACGCGTGAGGAGTGGCGCGGCTCGGTGACCTGGTACGCGCTGATGGCGAGGATCAGGAGGAACCCGCCGACGGCGAGCAGCGAGGAGGCGAGCGCGAGCCGGCTGTTGCGGCTCGTGGTGCGCTGGACGTCGCCGTAAACGCGTTCGCGAGCGCGTTCGTGCGGGAGCGTACCGTCGTCGTCATAGGTCATAGGTGGACTTTACCCGACACGGACGACGATGGTGCCGCCAACGCGATCGTGGAGCGTGCGGCGGTGCGAATCGAAGGCGGCGGAAAGGACGCCAAGGATGACCAGGAAGACGGCCACGCCCATTGCGATAGCGGCATAGAGGGCGTCCTGCTGGAAGGCGTATGCGCCGAGAGCGCCGGCGCCGATGAGCACCGGATAGGCAAGCAGGCCGATGAGGCGCCCTGTTGAGCCCAGCACGCCCAGGGGGCGCCCATCGCTGCGGACGACCATGATGTGCATGACGGACTTGCCGACGGTCTGGCCTTTCCAGACCCAGCCGATGAAGAAATAGAGCAGGCTCGCGGGAATAATGGCCACGATGCAGGCCCAGAAGAGGGTGATGGCGGTATCGGATGGGGCAACCCGCTCGAAGTCGGAGGAGACGAGCACGATGAGGGATGCGAGGGCCGTGAACAGGGCGGCAATGATAAAGAGCACGACGGCATCGAGGATGGCCGCGACGACGCGTGCTTCGAAGGATGCATAATACACTCGTGCCCGCCCACGGGGATCCGAGATGGTGTTCCTGCGGGCGGCGCGGGCTGCGGCCATATGCAGGTATCCTAGCGCGGCTGGCAGGATCGAGACAGCGGGACGAAGCTCCTGAACGCCAGCGTTCTTCGCGCCGGGTTAAGGTGGGGTCTATGGGTGTGCGGATGCCGCGCATCGTTGCGACAGCGCCGGAGGTGGAGCACAAGCCCTACCGGCCGTGGATAGCGGTGCAGGTGATCATCGTCGCGGTGCTGCTGGGTGGCCTGCTGGGCACGACCTACGCGGGCCTGGGCAACCGGAGCTCGCTTGCATCGTACGAATACGCGCTCTGGCGCTGGCAGGCAGAGAACATCCCCAGCGTGTTGTTGCGGCTGGCCGGCATCGACCCCCCAATGGACGGGCTTTCGGACACGGAGGTGCTCCAGCGTTACTTTGCCTACACGACGCAGATGCGGAACGAGGCGAACAAGCTGGAACCGGACCGGGAGCGTCTCAGCGATCTGCGGATCGCACGGGATCACTACGAGCGGCG
>SLAK01000382.1 GCA_007126855.1 Dehalococcoidia bacterium
CCACCGTCGGCGTCACGTCCGGCGCGGCTGCTTCCCGCCCGTCGCCATCCTGCAGCAATACCACCGCGACGGCCGCAACGATCCCCGCCAGCAGCACCGCCCCTGCGATGCCGCCGGCCCAGCGGAGTGGCAGCCCGAAACTCATCGCGCCGAAACCGCGCCGCAGCTTCCGTGGCCAGCCATTGTACGCCCGCCAGTACTCCGCCGCCTCGTCGCGCGACTGCACATTCAGCTTCGACAGCACCTCGCGCACGTGCCACTTTGCGCCGTCAAGGCTGATGCCAAGCTCGTCCGCGATCTCGCCGTTCGTGCGGCCGTCCGCCAGCAACGACAACACCTGGCGCTGGCGCGGCGTCCAGGCGAAATCCTCATCAAGCAGCTCTTCGAGCAGGGGCGAGGGAGCGGTCATAGCCATACGGTAAAGCCGTCGCCAAGTCCTGAACCTACCCTATGGTAAAGATGACGATTGGTTGTCTCGTTCCCGTCCTCACCTCATCGCCGCGCCCACCACGCTCCCGCGAGCGCCCCGATGGTTGCGAGCGCCGCAAACTCCCCGGGCACACCGCCCGGCTGGCCCTCGACGAATGTCACCGTGGGCGTCGGGTCGATCCACGCCACCACCGCCAGCCAGGTGGCGAACATCATGAGCAATCCGATGGCAGCGGCGGCCAGCGTTCCGGCCAGGCGCAGCGGCGCCCCGAGGACCATCCGCGCCACCACAGCAGGGCCGCCCGCGATGGCCAGCGGGAAGAGGTGGAAGGTCACGCCCTCGCGTACCGCAGTCAGTGCCAGCAACGCCGCAGCAATGCCCGCCGCCACCAGCGCCCCGGCGCCAAGCGCCGCCGCGACCCGGCCCGGTTTGGTCATCACCGTTGAATCCATAGCCCAGTCTGGGCAGCCGCTGGCCTTGCAGTCGGTGCTATACGTCACCGTTTGGGTGGCCGCGAGCCGTGCGGATGGGAGCAATGACCATCGAGGCCTCACCGGTCGGCGGCACCGGGGGTTGTAGCTGGTGCACAGTGAGGCCTGCCGGGGGATTCCTCGCCCTTATCCGCCGTGGGCGCTGCCCGACGCCAGCCCACTGATGAGCATCGCCACGGTGAGTGCGACGACGAATGCCGTGAAAAGCCGTCCACGCATTGGTCCCTGCCTCCATTACCGATTTCAAGGCAGGTTGGCGTGCTGCCGGCGGCAATGCCCTACCCGATGGTAAAGATTACGGAGCGTTGTGGACAGGGTCCTGGAGGGCCGCAAATTGCCGGAGCGCAAAGAAGCGGATGACCCCTGCCAGGCATCATCCGCCCCCTCGCTGGCTCCCGCCAGGGCTTCAGGCGAACTGGCGGGTGGGCAGCCCGATGGCGTGGTCTTCGGCCACCGGGAAATAATACTGCGTGCTCGACTCTCCGAGCGCGCGGTCCAGATAGTCGCGAAGCTGGTCGATCGACTCTGTCTCGTAGAGGCAGACCGCCTTGCTAAGGTCTGTGGCTGGAAAGAACTGGTGGACGTGCAGGCCCGCCGGCAGCGGAAACACCTGCTCCGCGCATTCCTGGAATCGTGCCGGGTCGTGAATCTCGTGTTCGATCGCTACAAACATGTCCGTTTTCTCCGTTGGGTTGGTATGGCGTCGGCGGGCGGCCGTCCCGCGTCTGCCATAGGCATACTCTGTGGCTTGCGGGGCAGGTTTCCGAGAGTCAAACTCGCCAAAAGCGGTTCATTTCTTGCAGGGGACGGCGAATGAGCGATGATTCCCGGCCGATCCATGTCAGCCTCCTGGCACTGCCCGAAGCGACCGGCACGCCAATCCACGGCATGTATGAAACGCTGACGCTGGTCGATGCCGTCGCCGGCGACGAACGCGGCATCCGTCCAAAGCTCTTCGAAGTCGAGATCGTGGGCCCGGAGCGCGGCATCTACAACAACGTCTTCAGCCTGCCTATGGAGGTGCAGCGCTCGGTGTCCGACGTCGATCAGACGGACATGGTCATCATGGCGTCCATGCTCTTCGAGAACGAAGAGTGGGTGACCGGCCGCTATCCCGAGACCGTGGAATGGCTGCGGGCCATGCACGCCGGGGGCGCCGACCTGTGCTCCGCCTGTGCCGGCGCCCTGGTGCTCGCCGAGACCGGGCTGCTCGACGGGCTCGAAGCGACCACCCACTGGGCATTCGCCCCAACCTTCCGCCGCAATTTTCCCAATGTCGAACTCCGCGTCGAAGAGCTGCTCATCACGACCGGCCGGAACCAGGAGCTCGTCATGTCCGGCGCTGCCAGCTCATGGCAGGACCTGGTACTCTACCTCATCGCGCGGCACGCCAGCCCCACCGCCGCCCAGGCTATCGGCAAGTTCTTGCTCTACCAGTGGCACCGCGATTCGCAGGCGCCCTACGTCGCCTTTTCTCCGCCCACCGGCCATGGCGACGCCGTTGTCCGCGAACTGCAGACCTGGATCGAAGACCACTACACCATCGCCGCGCCGGTTGAAGAAATGGCGCGCCGCTCCGGCATGCCCCAGAGCAGCTTCATCCGCCGCTTTCGCCGGGCGACCGGCTACACGCCGATCCAGTACGTGCAGCAGCTTCGGATCGAAGAGGCAAAGCGGCTGCTCGAACAGACCACGGCGCCCGTCGACGAAGTCGGGTGGAAGGTGGGCTATGAAGAGCCTGCCTTCTTCCGGCGCCTCTTCAAGCGCACCACAAAGCTCACCCCGCGCGAATACCGGCAGCGCTTCCGATCGCCGGCCGCCATTGGGGCACGCGAGCCGGTGGGGTCGAGATAGCGTCAATAGCGCCAGTGCTTGATCGGCTCGCCCTTCGCGCCCACCTCGGTCATCGCCTCGATGCCGATTTGCAGGTGCAGTTGCGCGTACTTCTCGGTCACGATGCTGTCGGATTCCGCCGTCTTCACGCCTTCGGGCACCATTGGCACGTCGGACACCAGCAGCAGCGCCCCGCGCGAAATCTCGTTCGCGTGGCCGACGATGAAGAGGGTCGCCGTCTCCATGTCGATGCCGATAGCGCTCAGCCGGTTCAGCCGCTCCCGGAACACTTCATCCCACTCCCACAGGCGCCGGTTCGTCGTATAGACCACGCCGGTGCGGTAGTCCTGGCCGTGCTCCATGATCTTGTCCGACACAAACTTGTGCAGCTTGAACGAAGGCAGCGCCGGCACCTCGGGCGGCATGTAGTCGTCGCTCGTGCCTTCGCCGCGGATGGCCGCGATGGGCAGGATGAAATGCCCGATCTCGGTCGACTTCCGCAGCCCTCCGCACTTGCCCAGGAAGAGCACGCCTTTCGGCTGCCGCGCGGCCAGCAGGTCCATGATCGTCGCTGCGTTCGCCGAGCCCATGCCGAATTTGATGATGGAGAGCCCGTCGCCGTTGGTCGCCGTCTGCATCGGCCGCTCCTGGCCGCGGATCTCGCATTCGAACATCTCTGCGAAGCGCTCCAGGTAGTCATAGAAGTTGGTCAGCAGGATGTAATCGCCGAAGTCCTCGACGCGCATCCCCGTGTAGCGCGGCAGCCAGTCCCGCGCGATCTCCAGCTTCGTAAGCATGGGACGATTCTACCGCGGGGCGGACGACAGGCGGTGGGATGGTGCGGGTTGGCCTGCCAGAGTTACAGCCCGAAGGCTCTCAGGCTGTTGGTCCAGAGCTGCTCGCGGCAATGCTCCATGCTCCACTCGCGCGCGCTGGCGACCGCTTCACCGATGGCGCCGGTATCGCGGGGTTCAGTCGTCCGTCCAGCGAGCGGGTAACTGTCTGTCTCAACCAGGAGCCGGTCTGCTGGATAGGAAACCGCAACTTCTTTCAGGTGCGGCATGCGCAAGAGTGGCTTCCCCAGCGAGAGGTAGTGGCCGTGCTCGGCGTGCCAATCTGCTTGTTCCTCCGGCCCGGTGAAGTAGTGGCGCACGACCCTCAGGCTACCGACGGCCTCCAGGAATCCTCGTATGCGCTCCCATTCCTCGTCGATGTGCAGGATGAGCGCGAGCCCGAGTTTAGCGGCGACCGCGCAGTGGCCCTCGAAGACCCGCGCCTGGACTTTCAGCGGCGGCCCCGCGCGATCGAAGCCAGTCTCGCCTATCGCGACGACTGACGGCCCAGTGGCCAGCGAAGCGAGCGTCCCGGTCCCCGCATACTCATCCGAACGAAGCGGGTGAAGCCCGGCGGCCCGGTACACGCGGACCCCGTCGACCGCTGGCCCCACCGCGTCTCCCACCGAAAGCACGGCGCCAACACCTGCGTCCGCTGCACGGCGCAGCAGCGCGCCCCGCTCTTCAGCGGGGTAGGCGTCCAGGTGGACATGCGTGTCGAACCACGGCTCCATCAGCCACCAGTATGGCCCGGCGCGTCCAGCGGAGGTGTCCCGGTCGGGTCCCCGCCTATCGGCCTGGCCGTGTCCAGTCCTCGGCCGTTGTTTCAACGAGGTAGTCCTCGCTTGCCCAGCCTTCGGCGCCGTCGAGCGCGCGGACGGGCGCCCAGCCGTCCGGCCCGTCCTCGCCGGGCCGCTCCAGCAACGGCGTGCCGTCGACCTCGCATGTCAGGATTTCGGCGTCCGTCGACGGCTCCTGGCGGATGTTCAGGCAGGAGCCAGGGGTGTCCACGCGGAGCAGCGGCGGGTCGAGGGCGTCGACAATCCACTCGAGCGTCGACATGAG
>SLAK01000062.1 GCA_007126855.1 Dehalococcoidia bacterium
AGATGGTCCGGACCGACCGTTTCGAATGTCGCCGGCGCCGCACGGACGAAGGAGACTGCCAGCGGCGTGGATTCGCCGGCCATGTGCATGGTCTCGCGGCCGAAGTGCTCGAGCGCCTCCCAGGGGATGGTCTCGCTAAATTCGGCGCCGACGCGGAAATATTCCGCGGCAGCTTCCCAGGAACGCAGGTTGAGCGCCGTGAGTTCGACGCCGGTTTCGGCCCACTGCTGAAGCTGGGTGGGCGAGAGGCGCGGCGCAAGCGCTTTCAGGCCGCTCTCGAAGTGTTCGCTCAGCGGGCCGGGGAAGCCTGCCAGTCGTTCGCGGTGGCGTGCTGTCAATTCGCCGACGATGCTCATGGGCCCTCGCTTCCGCTCCCGGCCGGGCCGCCGGTTGCGGGGAAGAATCAGGTTCGTAGTTGCCCGGAATGGCTGCGGAAATTCCGCGTGGGGTCGGGATAATCGTAAAACGTTACCGAATCGTCTGTCGTGTCCCACACCGCGCACGACAGGCCGAAGTCGTTCCGGTGATCGCGCGGGTCACCGGTCGAGCCGGGGTTGATCACCAGCGTCGACCCGAAGCGGTCTGCCATCTGGAAGTGGGTGTGTCCCACGATCAGCGTATCGCAGTCCAGGTCCGCGGCGCGCTGCCAGATGGATTCGTGCGGGTAATGGTAGTCGCGCCAGGGCTCCCATGGGGACGAATGGGTCATGTGGACCTTCTTGTCGCCGAACTCCACGTCCAGGCTGTAGGGCCTGGAGCGCAACCATTCCACCAGTTCCTGGTCGACCTTCGGCGACGAAAGCGCTCGCTCGCCGTCGCGCCCCAGCAGGATTTCCTCGTGGTTGCCAAGCACGACGTAGGCGTCGAGTTCCCGCAGGAGAGCGATAACCTCGTTCGACCAGCGGAACTGGAAGATAGAATCGCCGGCACAGAACAGCGCGTCGATGTCCCCCATCAACTCAAGGCCGCGTTCGAGGCCGGCGATATTGCAGTGGATATCGGAGACGATTCCTGCGCGCATCGTCACTCGAAAATCGAGGTTACGACCTCCTCGATGCTCCGCTGCACCTCCACATCATCGGTGAGCGACCAGGTGACGGCCACCTGGCAGGCGCGCCGCGGCGAGATGCCCTTCACGATGAGCTTGCCTGCGTAGACCAGCAGGCGCGTGCTCACGCCTTCGCCGAGACCGTGCTCGCGAAGGTTGCGCACCTTTTCGCCGAGCTTCGCGAGCTCGCTCGCTATGTCGGGCGAGACGCCCGCTTCGTGGGCGATGATCTGCGTTTCGTACTCGCGCGGCGGGTAATCGAACTCGATGGAAACGAAGCGCTGCCGTGTCGAGTGCTTCAGGTCCTTCAGCGCGCTCTGGTAACCAGGGTTGTAGGAAATCACCAGCAGGAACCCGTCGGCGGCTTCGACCACCTGCCCCTGCTTTTCAATGGGGAGCAGGCGCCGGTAGTCCGTCAGCGGGTGGATGAGGACGGTGGTGTCCTTGCGGGCTTCGACCACCTCGTCGAGATAGCAAATGGCGCCAATCTTCACCGAGCGGGTAAGCGGGCCGTCAATCCAGCGCGTCCCCTCGGCGTCGAGGAGGTAGCGGCCGACCAGGTCGCTGGCGGTGAGGTCTTCGTGACACGCGACCGTGATCAGCGGCTTGGGGCCGCCGCTGCTGGCGCCGTTACCGATGGGATGCCCAAGCTGGTAGGACATGTATTCGATGAAGCGCGTCTTGCCACAACCGGTTGGCCCCTTCAGCAGGACGGGGATCTTCTGCTCGTAGGCCGACTCGAAGAGCTGGACCTCGTCACCGATTGGCAGGTAATAGGGCTCTTCCCGGATCGTGTATTCTTCGGCCTGCCAAACGGTGGCTTCCTGGCGCGTTGACGAATCTGACAAAGTTGTCTACCTCCCGGCGGCTGCTCTCAGCCGTTGCTGAAGCCCGTCCCATTCCCTCTGAATCGTCCTCTGGAGATCCTCCAGCGAGCCGTTGTTCTCAATAATGACATCCGCGCGCGCTGTCCGCTCGTCGTTGCTCAACTGCGAATCGATGCGGGCGCGCGCGGCCTCTTCTTCCATGCCGTTGCGTTCTTTCAGTCGCCGGATCGCTTCCTCGGGCGCGACCGTCACCACCCAGATCTCGTCCGTGAGGTCTTCCCAGCCGGCTTCGAAGAGCACGGCGGCCTCCAGCACCACCAGGTCGTTGCCGGCGGTCTCAAACTCCGCGATCTTCTCGGTAGCAAGCTTGCGGATGCCGGGCCAGACGATGTCCGTCAGCCGCTTCAACTCATCGGGTTTGCCGAAGACTTTGCCGCCCAGCACTTTGCGGTCGATGGTGCCGTCTTCGGCGACGACGTCCTGGCCGAAGGTGGCGACGACAGCGTCGAAAGTCTCGGTCCCGGGGTCATAGGTCCGATGGCCGAGCACGTCGGCATCGATTACCGGGATGTCGTGGTCGCGGAAGAACTGGGTGACGGTGGACTTGCCGCTGGCAATACCGCCCGTAAGACCAATGACGATCAAGGAATACTCCGGATGCGCGCAGGCTGCGCCGAACTTTGATCATAGCCGCGGCGAAGGGGTCGCGGCAAACGTTTGCGGCTCATTCTGCCTCCACGATCCGTATGCGCGAGCGGGGCGCCTGCCGGTCGCACTCGTCGCAGTGATAGAGCACGCGGACCGGGTGCCCGCACTCGCTATCCACCAGACGCAGGTCGTGGGGCGCGTGCTCCTGCCCCCAGACCGAAAGGGCGCCGACAATGACGCCCAGGCCGTGGCCCTTTGGCGTGAGCACGTATTCGGCGCGCGGCGGGTGCTCGCTGTAGAAACGCCGCTCGATGATGCCTTCGCGCTCGAGCCGCTTGAGCCGGTCGGAAAGCAGGCTGGTCGTGACGCCTTCGACCGATCGCCGCAGCTGCGTGAAGCGGTTCTTGCCGCGGAGCAGGTCGCGCACGATAAGGAGGGTCCAGCGGTCGCCGACGACATCGAGCGCCGAGGCGACCGGGCAGCGGATGGTCCGCTGGAGATTACGTGAAACTCGTGCCATGAGGCGGTATCCTTGATTGCACATTCAAAGTCAGTTGGCTTATAAAAGCAACAACCCTCCGGTACCCGCCGGATCCCCTGGGGGCCGCCATGGCGCCAACCGTTGACTCGATTATCGCTCGCGCGCTGGATGGCGCGCGGATTTCGCGTGAAGAATCCCTTGCACTGGCCGAAGCGCACGGTCTCGATGCGCTCTGCGCCGCCGCTGCAGAACTCCGCGACCGCGCGCACGGGAAGGTCATCACCTATTCACGCAAGGTGTTCATCCCGCTGACCCACCTCTGCCGCGACGTGTGCCACTACTGCACGTTCGCCCAGCCCCCAAAGCCCGGCGAGCGCGCCTATCTCACGCCGGATGAAGTGCTGGAAATCGCGCGCCAGGGCGCGGCGCAGGGTTGCCGCGAGGCCCTCTTTACCCTCGGCGATAAGCCCGAGCTTCGCTACAAGGTGGCGCGCCGCGAGCTCGACGATATGGGCTATTCGTCGACCATCGACTACCTGGCCGCGATGTCGAAACTGGTATTCGAAGAGACGGGGCTGCTGCCGCACGCCAACCCCGGCGTGATGACACGCGACGAGATCGCCGCACTCCGCAAGGTCTCGGTCTCCCAGGGCATCATGCTCGAAAGCATTTCGCGGCGGCTAATGGAGAAAGGCGCCGCCCACCATGGCTCGCCGGATAAGGACCCGGAGGTCCGCCTGCAGACCATGCGTGACGCCGGTGAGCTCTGTGTCCCGTTCACGTCGGGCATCCTCATCGGTATCGGCGAGACGCGTGAGGAACGCATCGAGTCGCTGCTCGCGCTGCGCGACCTGCACGACGAATACGGCCACATCCAGGAGATCATCGTCCAGAACTTCCGCGCCAAGCCGGGCACGCGCATGGCCAACTGGCCCGATGCCGAGCTCGACGACCTGCTCTGGAGCATCGCCGTTGCACGGCTGATCTTCGGCGCGGAGATGAACATCCAGGCGCCGCCGAACCTGAGCCCGGGCGTCTACCAGCGCCTTGTAGGTGCGGGGCTGAACGACTGGGGCGGCGTGTCGCCGGTGACGCCGGACCACGTGAACCCGGAGGCCCCCTGGCCGCACCTCGAGGAGCTCCGCGACCGCACTGCCGAGGCCGGCAAGCACCTGGCCGAGCGGCTCGCGGTCTATCCGTCCTACGCGCTCGACAGCGCCACCTGGCAGGACCCCGCGCTCGCCCCGGCCGTCCTGGCGTCAGTCGACGGCGAAGGCCTCGCGCGCACCGAAGACTGGTCGCCCGGCCTGGTGGTGGATGTCCCGCAGGGCTACGCCTTTGGCCCCACAAAAGCGCCGCGTGGCGCCGCTGAGCCGGTCAGCCCGGAAGTGCGCGATATCGTCGCGCGCGCCCGCGCCGGCGAATCTCTTCCCGAAGCGGAAATCGCCGTCCTCTTCCGCGCCCGCGGCGCCGACTTCGAGCACATCTGCGACCAGGCCGATGCCCTGCGCCGCGAACTGTGCGACGACACCGTGAGCTACGTCGTCAACCGCAACATCAACTACACGAACGTCTGCTACTTCCGCTGCCAGTTCTGCGCCTTCAGCAAGGGCAAGCTCAGCGAGAACCTGCGCGGCACGCCCTAC
>SLAK01000078.1 GCA_007126855.1 Dehalococcoidia bacterium
ACGGCCGCACGATCCGCGTGTGCACCAGCAACCCCATCGCTACAGCCGTCAGCCCCACCCAGAGCGCCTGCTTCCACAGATCGTCGACATAGAAGCCGACCCGCAGGATGTGCACCAGCCCTACGAACACCACGAACAGCGCCAGCAGCGCGTGCGCCACCCGCCACCATTCGTAGGGGATCCCCAGCGTCGTCCGCCACAGCGTCGAGCCGATCAGCAACACCAGCGCGCCGGTCACGGCGATGAGCGCTGCCGCGCGGGGCAGCTCATCGAAGGGATTCAGATAGTGCAGGTACTGCGTATCCACCAGGAACAGGATCAGCGGGTGCGCCAGCACCAGCGCGAAGGCCACCAGCCCCGCCTGGCGGTGGAATTGCATCAGCGTGTCCAGCCCGAAGGTCGGCGCGATCCAGTGGAAGCGCGCGGTCAGCGCGAACTGCAACCACATCATCGCCAGGCCAACGAAGCCCAGCCCGACTGCGAACTCCATCCAGAAGCCGCGCCCTGGCGGCACATCCCCCAGGCCCGCGACCGCCAGCGGCGCGACCACGATGACGATGTACAGCCCGAGCCACAGGACCGTATCGCGACCGCTGTTCCGCATGCACCCTCCCGGCAACTGGCATCAGACCCTGCCAGAGCCGCCGGCACCCCACGATACCGTCTCGTCCCATTGATACAAACGATCCTGGGGCTACTTCTGCGCCGCCGCCTGGCCTTTCCTGGCAAGCGACTCCGCTCGCTCCTTGATGCCCAGCAACATCTTCCGCTCCATCACCAGCGAGCCCGGCTCCATGAAACCCACCATCCCCAGCCAGAACAGCAGCCCCGAACCGTGGATCCGGTTCCGCGAAACCAGTCGCGTCGTCCCGTCCCCTTCGGAATACAGGCCGAATGTCCACGTCGAATCCGCCGGCTTCCACTGGAACACCAGGAAACGCCCTGGCTCCACCATCCGAACCTCAACCCCGTTCGTGCCTTCCTCGTTCAACGGCAGGAACTCGCCCACTTCCAGGTGCTGGAACTCCGGCAAGATCCGGTCGCTGCTCTCCATCGCGATGCCCAGCCACCGCTCGATCCGGTCGTAGGTATAGGCTCCCGCGCGCGGCTTCGGACCCATCTGCACCAGCCACGGCCAGATGTGCTCCGGCGCCGCCTGCACCGTGATCACCCGCGTCGTCTGCAATGTCGCGTCCGGCAAGATCTCGTCCCCTGGCATCACGCGCCCCGCCTCATCCGGCGTCGCCCCCCAGTTCAACACCCATGGCCGAACAAACCGCGTGTAGGCCCCGCCCGCCGCCGCCACTGCCCCGCCGGTCTTCAGCGCTCTCCGCAGACGCATCACCAGGCCTCCTCTTGCTCAAGCCCCTCCTGCGCTTTCCGCTCCGCCAGCCACACCTGCGCCGCGCTCGCCACGGCCACGAACCCGAACAGCGCCACCCACCCGTACTGCGACCAGTGCCGCACCTTGATGATCGCCGTCTGTACTGTCACCCAGGCCACCAGCAACAGGCCCGTCGCAAGACTCATCCCCGGCGCCCGGATGCTGCCTCGCAGTTGCGCTGCCGCGCTCGCCAGGTTCGCCCCGCTGATCACGGTTGCCAGGAACATCCCGGGCACGCGGTAGTCCGCCAACGGCGACCCCTCCAGCCATTCCCGCTCCAGCCCCAGCGACGACCCGTTTGGCCGGCGCACCAGTGCCAGCCCGGCCGCCACCGCGGAGACGCCCAGGAAGGCGTGTATCACCAGCAGTACAGCTCTCAGCATCTCGCCAAACAGCTTTCCACGTTTGCACCCCCGTTCACAATGCCCCTGAGTACCACAGCCCGGGTCCAATGGACCGCGTCCCGGCTACAATGGGCGCCACCGCGCCCCGGAGGCTCGCCATGACCGTCCGCTACGAAACCGAAGACACCATCGCCGTCGTCACCATCGACCGCCCCGAAGTCCGCAACGCCATCGATGGCCCAACCGCCAGGGAGCTTGCCGCCGCCTTCCGCCGCTTCGACGTCGACGACACCCTGGCCGTCGCCATCCTCACCGGCGCGCAGGGCGCCTTCTGCGCCGGCGCCGACCTCAAGGCCATCGCCGAAGGTCGCGGCAACCGCGCCACCGAAGATGGTGACGGCCCCCTCGGCCCCACCCGCATGCTCCTGGGCAAACCCATCATCGCCGCCGTCGAAGGCCACGCCGTCGCCGGCGGCCTCGAACTCGCGCTCTGGTGCGACATGCGCGTCGCCGCCGAAGATGCCGTCTTCGGTGTCTATTGCCGCCGCTGGGGCGTCCCGCTCGTCGACGGTGGCACCGTCCGCCTCCCCCGCCTCATCGGCCACAGCCACGCCATGGACATGATCCTCACCGGCCGCGGCGTCTCCGGCGAAGAAGCCCGCACCATGGGCCTGGCCAACCGCATTGTCCCGCAGGGACAGGCGCTCGAAGCCGCGAAGGAGCTGGCCCGCCAGCTCGCCGCCTTCCCCCAGCTCTGCCTCCGCAGCGACCGCCTCAGCGCCTACGAGCAGTGGGGAATGTCCCAGCCCGAAGCCCTGGCCAACGAGTTCGAGCACGGAATCGCCACCATCCGCTCCGGCGAAACTCGCGAAGGCGCCGCCCGCTTCGCCGCCGGCGCCGGCCGCCACGGCCAGTTCTGAGTCAGCCACAGCCAGCGTGTACACTCGTAGGCGTGTGAATCCCGTCTTCGGGGCCGATAAGATAGACAGCTTCGCCTGGCGAGCCGCCGACGCCGAAACAGCCTGTCGGACAAGGCTGGCGTCGTATCTGAGGAGCCAGACGTGGTGCTGGTCGACGGCTATTGGGAGCTCACGGTCGACAAGAGCAACCAGGCGAGTGGCGGCCGGGATGTGTGGCTCGTGGGGGATATCGCCAACGGCATAGAGTGCGAGGAAGCGCTTGCCGCGGGTCAACCGTACGCCGTCGTCGGGCGCGAATACCAGCACGATGCCGAGGTCGTCGTTGGCCGCAACGGCGAACTCTGGCTGATCGTTGGGACCGACTCGGGCTTCGAGGGCAGCACAGAGCTCTACTACATGGAGATCGAAGTGACCCTGGAGCCCGTGTAAGGTCGCGATGTTGCTGCGAGCGCTCCGCCGCGACGACATTCCGGCGGTGCCCCCGCCGCTCCGGCAAACCTTACTTCCCGCCGCGCGATTGGCTGCCCCTGCGGGTTGTCACTCTTGGGGGATGTTGGTCCGGTCCTGGCCGGGCCGGTATCGTTCCCTCGCTGATCCCGCTGGCCGGCACCAACCGCCGGTATATCTCCCAACCGTGCGGGCTGCGCTCGAACCATATAGCAGCCACCAGGCCCAACAAAGCGATCATCCCCCCAACAATCGCATCGATCACGAAGTGGTTCGCCGTGATGACGACCGCGGCTGCCATCGCAAGCGGAAACACACCGGCGAGAATGCGCAGTGTCGGTGTCCGCAACACCTGCACCAGTGCGACGGCGATGAGCAGGTTCCACCCGAAGTGCAGGCTCGGCATGGCCGCGTACTGGTTCGTCAGCGCCACCGGCTGCAGGAAGCGGTACGAAGTGGACCAGCGGGTCACCGTGTCCACCACGTCGAGGTCCGTCAGCCGTGGCGGCGCCACAGGAAACGTCGCGAAGATCACCAGTCCAATCGCGCCCGACACCAAAAAAGCGTTCCGCGTCCGGTAGTACACACGCGGGAATCGCACGAAAAGGTAGATGCCGCAGAAGAAGATGACCGGCCAGTGCCCCCAGGTATAGATCCAGTTGAACACCGTAATCAGCCGCGTGTGCTCAACAACGGACTGGTTCAGCGACATGTCCCAGTCCAGCAGCAGGTGTTCCTGCAGCCGCACCACCCGCTCCGCATTCCGCAGCGCCAGATCCTCGCTCCCTTCGGTGATCGCGCGGACCCCAAAATACGCCAACAGCGACGCGAGAACGACCAGTACCTCGACCCGTGCCCTGTGGCGGGCGAAGGTGTCCAGACGGTATTGCCGTAGCTGGCGTTCCGGATGGTCCATTCCCCGCCTCGTGCCCTGTCTCCTGCAGCAACGCTCGGGCCGCAGAAAGGGACGTTATTGTCACGCGTTCGTTGAAAGATTGCCGTTAAGGCCCTCACAGAGCGCCTGGACCCTTTACCTCGTGCAGAAGTCCTTGCCTGTCCCCGAGATCGTCACGCTCCCTTCCGCTGCCGGTCGGCCATCACTACCTCCCACGTAATCGAAGTCCTCACCCGCACCCGCCACCATCGAGAGAACGCAACCCCTGGAAGGAGCGCCCGGATGACCCTCGCTGTCGACACAAGTCTCACCAACGATCTCCGTGACCGCATGCCCTTCGCCGCCCAACTCGGACTCGAAATCCTGGAAAGCTCCCCTGCCCGCGTAGTGGTCCGTTCCGATTGGACCCCCGAACGCTGCACCAGCTTCGGACTCCTCCACGGCGGATTCCTCATGGCTGTCGCCGACTCCGCTGGTGGCGCGCTCACAGCCCACCACCTCCCGCTCGGCGCCGGCACCAGTACCATCGAATCGAAGACCAACCTGCTGCGTGGCGTCCGCGAAGGTGCCATCACCGCGACCGCCGAGCCCCTCCACGTCGGCCGCACCACCATCGTCGTCGAAACCCGCATCCTCGACGCCAGCGGCAAGCTGGTCA
>SLAK01000414.1 GCA_007126855.1 Dehalococcoidia bacterium
ATGACCGCGACCAGCCACGTTGGGTAGCGTGGTTCCGGGCGCCGGTGGTGGGGCGGGGCCTGCTGCACGGCGGCAGTGTACTCCATCGATCACCGCCGCTCGCTGCACCTGGTGGGCGGCGCCTTAGCGGCGGAGCAGCGCAATAACCTCGTCGACTGTCGCATCCCTCCACCCGGCCCACTCCGGACCCTTCTGCCACTCCAGGTACTTCTCGCGTGCCTTCGCGCGGAACTCCTTGATCTCGTCCTCATTCGGCTCGCGGCCCAGCTGGCGCGCGATGGCTTCGGGCGAGGTGTCGCCCAGGACTTCGCGGACCAGGTGCATCTGCTCGTTGGCCAGCTTTGGCCGCTCGATGAAATGGCCGAGCTCGCGGTGGTTCCGGTCGTAGAAGACGAACACGGGGATCGATTCGAACTCCCCGTTGTTCAGGTACTCCGCAATGATGTCCTTGTTCTGGTCGCGTTCGAAGAACCGGTATTCGATGCCCATTGCCTCGGCAATGCGCGCGGCGACCGGCGCCCCACGGTAGACATCCGGGCACCAGTCTTCGCCGATTACCAGCACGTGGTCCGGCCCGTCGTCGCGCGCCGCGATTTCCTTCAGCGCCCGCTCCTGCTCGGGCGTGATGCGCGTCCCGCGGTAGTTCTCCTCGAACAGTTCGCGGTTGCGAATGCCGCTATCCAGGTATTCCTGAAAGGTCTTGCCGCTCTTGTATCGCTCGATCGTGACGACCGATTCCTTGGACTGGGTCATGGTTTCTCCTGGAACAGGTAGCTGCTTTACCTTTGAAGCCTACAGCGGCTGCAGTGGGCTTACAACGCTTCACGTCCGAGCGTGGCCTTTGCCTCGTCCCAGAGCGCGTCGAGTTCTTCGAGAGACATTTCCTGCATGTCCAGGCCGCGTTCGGTTGCGAGGGTTTCGACCGCGGTGAAACGCTCCCGGAACTTCGCATTCGCGCCGCGCAATGCCTGTTCCGCGTCGATGCCGAGACGCTGGGCGACGTTCGCCAGCACGAAGAGGATGTCGCCGAACTCATCCAGGCGGTCTTTCGCGTCTTCCGCGAGCGCGAACTCCCTGACTTCCTCGATCAGCTTGTCCAGCGGGCCTTCGATGTCCGGCCAATCGAATCCGATGCGCCTCGCGCGGCCCTGGATGGACTGGGAGGCGGCCAGCGCGGGCAGGTCCTTCGGGATGCCATCAAGGACAGAGCGGTCGGGCTTCTCCTGCTTCTTGAGCTGCTCCCACGACTGCCAGACCTGCTCGGCGCTTTCGGCTTCGGCGGTGCCGAAAACGTGGGGGTGCCGCCGGATGAGCTTCCGCGTGATGTGTTCCGTCACGTCGCCGAAGGAGAAGGTGCCGTCGCGGCGGCCGACCTCCGCGTGCATCAGCACCTGGAGCAGCACGTCGCCCATCTCCTCGGCAATGACCGCGGGGTCGCCGCTGTCGATGGCATCCAGGGCTTCGTAGGCTTCTTCCAGCAGGTGTTTGCGGAGCGATTCGTGCGTTTGCTCGCGGTCCCAGGGGCAGCCATCCGGCGCGTTCAGGCGCGCGACGACGTGGAACATCCCGTCGAAGCGGCGGACATCCTCCTCCGGCGCCAGTTCCGGGATGAAGAGGGTATCGAGGTAGGCATAGGCCTGATGATCCAGCTCGGCCAGTGGCAATGTCTTTGCCGATTCGGAAGGGAGGCCAAGGTCGTGCAGGACGACCACGGGGTGCTCTGCCGGGTAGATGTCGAGCAGTTCGAGTTTGAGCGCGCTCACGGTGTCGCGGTCGTAGAGCTGCGCGATGAGCGCGGGCCGCCACGAATCGATGCGGAGGTCGAGCGCATCGCAGAGCTGGATGCCGCCCAGGTCGCGGCGCAGGGCCGTGGCGGCAACATCGACATAACTGAGGCCGGACAGCAAGCGTGTCTCGATGCCGGCTTCCCCGGTGCGGCGCAGCAGCAGGTCGACGCTCTGTTCGGCAACCAGGGGATGGCCCGGGACGGCATAGATCACGTCGCCGCGTTGCGCTGTGTCGAGGATGCGGTCGCAAATGCGCTCGTAGACGGTGTCGAAGGACTCGCCGGCCGTGTAAAGGTCGTCGCAGGACGCCATGGCCCCTTCCGGGTCGATATCCGCGACCACCGGGTGGTGGCGGGTGCGGAGGATGACAGGGATCGCCGAGGAAAGCAGGTCCTTCGCCGCCACGGTAAGCAGCGATGCGTCCGAGGGTCCGAGTCCGAGGATGTGGATGGTCATCTGCGCTCTCAGGTCCTCACCGGTTCTACGGCGCCGCTCTCGATGCTGCGGTGCGCTGCCACCAGGATCCGGGTCACCTCCATTGCGTCCGGGAAGCTGACGACCATGCGCCCGTGGCCGTCCAGCGCCTGCAGGAAGGAAGCGACTCGTTGCTGTGCCCAGTTCAGCGTCACGGGGTAGTGGTGCCGGAGGCCGGTCACCACGATGTTCTGGTGGGACACATCGACGTCGATTGCGGCCTTGCTACCCACAGCGCGAAAGACGAACTCCATGGTGCCCGGCCATGTGTCGGGGAGTATCCACATGGCCTCAAACACCCCGTCGCCGCCGCCCTCGTAGCGCACCGTCGCGTGTATCCAGTCGGGGGTGCTCACGCCCAGGTCGGCGAGCACGCCATAGCCGGCGGTCGCGTAGACGCTGACCGCAGTCCGACCGCTCAGCCAGTGGGCAAGGTCCAGGCAGTGGGACATCAGGAACCAGGCCGGCGTTGTCGATGCGCTCCAGGAAAGGTCGGTCTCCGGGGAGGTGATCGTGTTGTTCAGTCGAACGTTGAAGGAGCGGATTTCCCCGGCCTCGCCGCTGTCGACCACCCGCCTGGCTTCGACGAAAGGCGGGTTCCAGCGGTTGGAGTAGTTCACCTCGGCGTGGATCCCCGCGCGTTCTACCGCCTGGATCATAGCGTCGCCGTCTTCGACGGTTGTCGCCAGCGGCTTTTCCACGAGCAGCGGTATGCCCGCTGCCGCCAGGGTTTCGACCGGGCCGCGATGCAGGGCGTCGGGCGTTGCGACATAGGCGAAATCTGGCTTCAGCTCGTGGATGGCGTCGTACAGGTCGGTGTAGGCGTCGGCGCCGTTGGCCGATGCCACTGCCTGCGCCCGCTCCGGGATCAGGTCGACCACGCCGGCAAGCTCGACGCCTGGCACCGCCCGCGATGCGAAAAGGCGCGCATAGCCACCGCCCATGGTGCCCGCGCCAACGACGAGTGCCCGTTTGCTTTCGTTCACGGTGCCACCATAGCAGCATGAATGCGTTTGTTTGCACAACAGGCCCGTGCCACCATGAGGCCGACGGGTGTCCTCCCGCGGAATCGATCGATGCCCTTGCGCGCCTTGCTCTTTGATGTCGGCGAAACCCTCTGGCACGCGCCGGCGCCGCCGCCTCCACAGGAGTTCCGCCGGCTGGCTGCTGAGCGCGCCGGGCCGGTGCTTGCCGCGCTCGGAGTTGACGCCATTGATACGGACCGCATCACCCGCGTTGCCTGGGACGCCATCGATCCGGCCATGCGCAAGGCGCGCCATGGCGACCTGAAAGAGCCGGACTACGTCGCGGCCGTGCAGGATGCGCTCCGGACCATCGATGTTGAGCTGCCCCGAAACGGCGTGGAAGTACTGCTGGAGACGATCTACGTTTCCGGTGCGGAGGCAGGAAAGATCGCCTATCCCGGCGCTCGCGAGGTGCTGGACACGCTTAAAGCGCGCGGCTTTCTGCTCGCGACAGCAACAAACCGCGCCTTTGGTGGCCGGCGCTTCCGCTGCGACCTGGCCGAATGCGGCCTGGACATCGGTTGGGACGCCCACGCGGTGTCCATCGAAGTCGGCTACCTGAAGCCGCATCCAGCCGTGTTCGAGCACGCGCTCCGCGAGCTTGCCGTGGCGCCGGAGCAGGCACTGATGGTCGGCAACTCCCTGAAGGAAGACGTTGCCGGGGCGCAACCGCTGGGCATCGCCACGGCGTGGCGGCGCTCGCGCCCCGATGCCGAGGGTGTAACACCCGACTACACCTTCGATGAGCTCCACGAACTGCTGGACATTCCAGGACTCGAGGCAGCCGGTGACTGAGGCACAGCGGACCTGGGGCGGACGTTTCGCGGGCGACATGGATGCGCTGACGCAGGCGTACACGGCCGGCGCCGACCAGACGCTGTGGCGCCACGATATCGACGGGTCGGTTGCCCATGCGAAGATGCTCGGCCGCCAGGGCATCATCCCGGCTGAGGCCGCCGACGCAATCGTGAACGGCCTCCAGGCTGTGCGCGAAGACTTCGAGGCCGGGCGCGTCGAGTGGCGCCCGGAGCTGGAAGACATCCACACCCACATTGAGACACAGCTCCGGAAGCACATCGGCGATGCTGCCGGGATGCTGCACACGGCGCGTTCGCGGAACGACCAGGTGGCGCTGGTCAACCGCATGCTCGTGCGGGAGTCGTGCGACCAGCTTGCCGGGGCGATTGATGCACTCATCCGGGTCCTCTGCGACCTGGCGGAGCGGCACGCGGCAGACCCCATGCCCGGCTACACGCACGTCCAGCGGGCGCAGCCGGTCACGCTCGGCCACCACCTGCATGCTTACGGCGAGATGTTCTGGCGCGACCGGGAACGCATTGCCGATACGCGGAAGCGGG